>JASFOV010000487.1:0-4068 GCA_050116355.1 Anaerolineae bacterium | reverse complement strand
GCGAAGCCAAGACGTCTAGTACGTCTGTCCGGTGTACTTGATCGGTCACAAACACGTTGCCGATGGCCCGGGGCAGCACAAAGCGCAGCTGCCCACGCCGGCGCTTCTTGTCAGTGGCCATGGCGCGCCAAATCTGCTCCGGCGTGTATCCCTGGTAGGCGAATGGCAGGTCGAGACGGCCAAGTAGCTGTTGTAGGCCGGGCACGAGATCCGGATCGCATTCGCCCATCCGGACTGCTAGTCGAGCGGCGGCGAGCAAGCCGATGCCCACGGCCATGCCATGGGATAGGGAGTAGTCGCTGAGAAGCTCAAGCGCGTGCCCAAAGGTATGGCCCAAGTTCAAAACCGCCCTGCGGCCGCGCTCGTAGGGATCCTCTTCCACGACCGAGATCTTGACCCGAATGGCGCGTTCGATGATCCAGGGTAAGGGCGCGGGTCCATACGCTTCGATCTGTGCATATAGATCCCGGTCGCCAATAATGCCAGCTTTGACTGTCTCGGCCAGGCCACTGGCAAAGACTTCTTGAGGCAGAGTAGACAGACAGGCGGGGTCGATGATGACCAGCTCCGGCTGTTTGAAGGCGCCAATCAGATTCTTACCCTTGGGGTGGTCAACCGCCACCTTGCCACCCACACTCGAGTCGACCATAGATAGCAGGGTGGTCGGTATCTGGACCAGAGGCACGCCACGGAGGTAGGTGGCGGCTGCTAGGCCGGCCATGTCACCGATCACTCCACCGCCGAGGGCCACCACGGGGCTCCCCCGGTCGAGGCCCGCAGCAATAAAGGCGTCGTACATGGTCTGCATCGTTTCCAGTGTCTTGTGCTGTTCGCCGTCGGGTACGACGCAGACCGCAACCGGCAATCCGGCCGTCTCTAGACTGTTGGTGATCCGCTCAGCGTACAGTGCGGAGACCGTTGTGTTGGTCACCAATGCCACAGGACCGGTCAGTCCTTGTGCCCGTATCAGGTCGCCCGCCTGGTCCAGGGTGCCAATCCCGAGGTGGATTGAGTACTGGCCAGCGGGATGTCGGACCGGGATGGTCCGGGCTGGGCGTTCCTGGGCGATCGCCAGAACGCGGTCGGCCACTTGGGTGGGGCTCAGACCGCTCGTGTCCACGTGGATACCGATTCGCTGGTACGCCTCTGCACGTTCCTCGAGCAAGCTCAGAATGCGCTGTCGCCGGTCGTCGATGTCGAGCAGGGGCCGGTCCGATGCTGCTGCCAGACGCTTCAGAATGTCCTCGGGATCGGCGTCCAAGCAAACGACCGGGCCGCTGGCGCCGAGAATCTCCAGGTTGCTGACCGGTACCAGGGCACCCCCGCCGGTGGCGATCACCAGGGCCGAGCGAGCAGCCAGTTCGCGACACAAAGCTGCCTCCAGGTCACGGAAATAACCCTCGCCATGCCGCGCAAAGATCTCGGAGATTGTTAACCCTGTACGGGCCTCGAGCCGGCTGTCCATATCTACGAATTCGCAGCCACTCCGCTCTGCGATCTCCTGACCGACACTTGTTTTGCCGGTTCCCATGAAACCGGTGAGGATGAGATTACCGGAATCTCCAGGATACATTGTCCATCTCCAACTCTTCAAGAGCGCCTCGTCTGAGCGCTGAATAGCGAGGTTCCAGCTCTGCCAGGCTGTCCCCTCCAAGCTTTTCGAGGAGTGAATCGGCGAGAACGAAGGCAGTCATCGCTTCACCCACCACGGTCGCCCGGGGCACAGCACACGTATCGGAACGCTCATAGCGGGTAGTGGCTGGCTGCCCCGTCGCTAGATCGACTGACCGCAAGGGGGTCAAGGTCGTTGATATCGGTTTCATGGCGGCCCGGATGACGATCGGCTGGCCTGTCGTAATCCCACCCTCAAAGCCGCCAGCACGGTTGGTGTCGCGGGTGAGTTGGCCGCCGGTGGCAAAGATCTCATCGTGCACTTGTGTACCATAGCGAGCCGCATTCTCGAATGCGGGTCCAATCTCAACGCCCTTGATGGCTTGGATCGAACCCACAGCGGCCATGAGCCGCGCGTCCAGCCGCCGGTCCCAATGAACGTGGCTGCCCAGACCCGGCGGAACATGCAGAGCGACTACCTCGAATATGCCGCCCAGCGTGTCTTTGACACTCATTGCCTGGCGTATGCAGGCATGCAGGCTGTCGGCTGCGGCTGGCACTGGGCAACGGACGTCATTCTCCTCGGCATGCGCGAACCGCTCAGCATAGGGCAAATCGTCGGGCAGTTCAACCTTGGTTACGCCAATCTGTACGACATAGCTGCCGATGAGGATATCGAACTCGGCCAGAAGCCGTTGGCAAATGGCCCCAACCGCTACCCGGGCTGCTGTCTCCCGGGCACTCGCCCGTTCAAGGGCCAAGCGCAGCTCGCGATAGCCATATTTGATGGCACCGGTCAGGTCGGCGTGTCCGGGCCGGGGGATGGTCATGGGCCGGATGTCTTTGTCCTTCCAATTGGCCCAATCCCGATTTTCGATCTCAAGGGTAATGGGTGCTCCCGTTGTCCGGCCGTTCCACACACCTGACAGGAATCGCACCCGATCCCGTTCGATCCGCATCCGCCCGCCGCTGCCGAACCCTCGCTGACGGCGCTGCAAGTGGACATTGATGTCATCTTCGACCAAGGGCACGCCGGCTGGCAGCCCTTCCAGAATTGCCGCCAGGGCGGGGCCGTGAGATTCACCTGCTGTCAAGAAACGCAACATGGTCGTTCTCCTGATCTTCCGGGATGGATTTCGTGCTATCGAGTGCCTGTCGGGCAGCTGAGCGCATGGTGCCGATAGGCGGCTGGATGCCGGTCCACATCTTAAAGGAAAGGGCCCCCTGCCGCACCAGCATCTCAAGCCCATCGATGGCCTGGGCGCCGCTCTGACGGGCTTGGTGCAGCAGTCGAGTCTCTGACGGATTGTAGACCAGATCAAATACGGTCCAGTGCGGTGGTATGGGCACCGCGTCGGTCCAGGGCGACACCTGGGTATCTGGCCACATTCCCAAGGGAGTGGTGTTGACCAGCAGATCCCATCGGTCAGGATCCAAGTTAGCCCACGGAGCAGTGTCCGCCGGAATGACAAACACTTTGTAGCTCAAGCGTTGCATGTCCCGAGCCATAAGGATTGCTCGTTCTTCCGTGCGGTTGTACAGGGTGACCGAGCAGCCCACCTGGGCCAAGGCATAGGTCACTGCTCGTGCCCCGCCCCCTGCACCCAGGACCAGCGCTCGCTGTCCAGCCGGCTCGAAGCCGGCATGGCGTAACCCGTCCAAGAAGCCTTGGCCGTCGGTGTTGTCGCCCATGTTCCCCTGCCGGCCAAACACGACGGTGTTGACCGCGCCGATGGCCTGGGCAGTCTCTGACAGCCGGTCGAGATGGGGCATGATGGATTGCTTGTGAGGCACCGTGATGTTCACACCTCGAAAGCCCTGTTGGTCCAGCTTGTCCAGGCGGGCGCCTAACTGGCCGGGTCTCGTTGGCAGCAGCCTGTATTGCCAGCCCAGCCCCAGCTCAACAAACGCGGCGTTGTGCATAGCCGGCGAAACGCTATGCTCTACCGGCCATCCGATGAGGCCAACTTGCTGGATGACATGGTCTTTCACCGGGCACTACCCTGCAAGCGGGCCAACAAGAGTTCAAAACCGGGAAATGAATCATTGATGCAATCCGCACCCATAATGCGGGTTCGACCGATTGCCACCAATCCAGCCACGGCCAGGGCCATGGCCAGGCGGTGGTCGTTATGGCTGTTGACGAGGGCCGGTCCTTCTCCGCTTGGCTCGCTAGCCTGTAGCCGACTGGGTCCATGTACCACAAAGCCATCGGACTGGGCCTCGATCTGGGCACCGAGCCGCCTTAGCTCGCCGACGGTGGTGGCGATACGATCCGTCTCCTTGACTCGCAGTTCTGCGGCATCCCGGACAATGGTCTCTCCCCGAGCTTGGGTGGCAGCCACGGCCAGGATGGGAAACTCATCAATGGTTCGGACAACGAGCTCGCCGCTCACCTGCGTGCCGTGTAGCTCTGAGGCACGCATCACCAAGTCTGCCACGGGCTCACCGCTGATG
>JASFOV010000486.1:0-4075 GCA_050116355.1 Anaerolineae bacterium | reverse complement strand
ATGTACAACTCCGCCAGGCCAACAAAGCCCCGCTGCTCGCCTGTCGGCTCCTGGCCTCTCTCACACGATCCTCACTCCTTCAAGCGCTATGCTTGCCGCCAACGGCGGTGCAGCAGCTCTATGCCAAGGCCACCAGCGACGGCCAATCCGCCCAGCGCCAGGGCTACAACGTGGAGCGGAACGACTTCGCCGCCCGTCTGCGGTAGGGTAGCCACAGCTGCCTGGAACGCTGCCATTGATTCCTCTGTTCCTGTAAAAAGGATGGTCACGATCTTGCCATTTTCTACAGTGGCAACCGCATTGGCTTCAAGGGCGACACCGAGGGCATCCATCTCCACGCTCGTATACCGGCTCTTGAACCTGGCCGTATTCCCGTCAACCTGGAAGTCGCTGAGTTCAAAGGATGCATTCAGGGAGACCTCGTGCTCAAACTGAGCACGGATTGCCTCCTTTCCCTCGTAGGAACCAAAGGCTCCATAGTCGAGTACCGCGTCGTCGGCGTAAGGAACCACAGCCGCTTCGACGTCTCCGGCGTTCAGCGCCTCAAAGGACGATCTGACCACCGCTTCCGCATCTGATTCCTGGGCCAGTAGTGTTCCTGGGAGCGCCAGCATCAGCGCCACTACGGTGATTACCATCAGACGTGTTTTCATTTCCTGCCTCCTGTCTCTGATCTGCTGATCTTTGTCCGAGATTGCCGCCATTCAATGGGGATCTGGCTTGTCGATGTCGCCTCCTCTCTGCCCCGTGCTGGGCGCTGGTTGGCCCTCAGGCGCCTGTCCGACCTCGCACTCCAGAAAGGTGAACAAATCTGCCAGGCTGGCAAATCCCCACCTCTCGCCGGTTTGTGGACTCTCCAATGAGGCTCGCCATACTGCGTTCCCACCTTGTTGTGACTGCCACAGGCGCAGCAGGTACGCCACGTATCCCCTTCTTGGGTTGCTCATGATCGGCGCCCCCGCGTATCCCGATAGCGCCTTGATCCACTGGATGCGCTGCTAGTGTCCCCAGCATAGCAGCCCAACGAGTGAAAAACGCGTGACCAGCGCGTTGTGCGCTTGCGCAGACGCGCTGCGTGCAGTATAATAGGATCAGATGCCAGGGCTGCGGGCCATCCTCGTCCCGCGCGATGCCGGGGGGATTTGCCAAAGAAGGGTGGTCCGGTTGTGTCCTGAGCACAGGAGTTGCAGGCTACCATGGCCCATCTCATCATCCGCCTCCTGGGGCCGGTTCAGATCGCCCTCGATGGCGAACCGGTCATTGGTTTTGAGAGCGAGAAGGCCCGGGCTCTGCTGGCCTATCTGGCCGCCGAGCCGGACCGGCCCCACCGTCGTGAAGTCCTGGCCGAGATGCTCTGGCCCGGCCGGACCGAAGGGGCCGCGCGGGCGAACCTGCGCCACACGCTGGCCGGCCTCCGTCGAGTGATTGGGGACCAGACAGACAGGCCACCCGTTCTTCTCCCCGCTCGGCACACGATCAAGTTCAACGAAGCGAGCGATACCTGGATCGACGTCGCCGCCTTCTCCGCCCTCCTGCCAGCCCAGCCACCGAACAGTCTACCCGCGGACCCGTTGACAGCGCAACACCTCGAGGATGCCGTCCAGCTATACCGCGGACCCTTCCTGGAGGATCTCTCGCTTGCCGACAGCGCGGCCTTTGAGGAGTGGCGGGTCCTCCGGCGGGAGCATATCAATCGCCTGGTTCTGGATGCCCTGCACTGGCTGGCGGCGCGCTGCGAACAGCATGGCCAATACGAGCAAGCGCTGGCCCACGCCTGGCAGATGGTGGACCTGGAACCATGGGATGAAACGGCCCGTCGCCAGGTGATGCGCCTGCTGGCCCGCAGCGGCCGGCGCGCCGATGCCCTGGCCCAATACGAGGCCTGCCGGACGCTGCTCGCCGACGAGTTGGGGGTCGAGCCAGAGACAGAGACGACGCAACTGGCCCAGCGCATCCGTGACGGCGAACTGGAGATCCTCACACCGGTTCACGCGCACCCGCCAACGTTCCATCCTCCGCGCTTTCTGTTGGAGGGCGCGGACGATGCCTCACCGCCGCTCTTTGTCGCCCGCGACCAGGAACTGGCCCGTTTGGCCGCCTTCGCCGATCAGGCGATCGAAGGAACAGGTCGTGTGATTTTCGTGACCGGCGGGCCAGGCCAGGGCAAGTCGGCTTCGCTAGATGAGTTCGCCCGCCGTGCGATGAGGGCGCATCCCGAGCTCTTGGTGGCTCGGGGTGACTGCAACGCCTACGCTGGCGCCGGAGACCCCTATCTTCCCTTCCGCGACGTGATGGCCATGCTCACCGGCGATCTGGAAGGCCGGTGGCTAACTGGCTCCATCGGACGTGATCACGCCCGGCGGTTGTGGGAGGCGCTGCCGCTGGTCATGACCTCCCTCTTGGCCTGGGGCCCATCGTTGATCGGCACCCTCCTGGACGGCGACGCCCTACTGTCGCGCCTGACTGAGGCTACCCCGGATCCCAACGGCTGGTTGGAGCACCTCCGGACACTGGCCCAACAAGCCCGGACCGGGGCCATGGACCTGGAGCAGAGCTTCCTGTTCGAGCAATGCGCCCGGGTACTGGGCGCTGTGGCAGAGCAGCACCCATTGGCGCTGGTTCTGGACGACGTGCAATGGGCAGACCACGCTTCGATCGGTCTCCTGTTCCATCTAGGACGGCGGCTTGCCCAGCCGGGCCATTCCGTCCTGATCGTGTGCGCCTACCGGCCGGAAGAGGTGGGCCCGGCGCAGGGCGGCGAGCACCACCCGCTGGCGAAGGTGCTGCGCGAATTTAAACGAACCTTCGGCGACGTATGGGTCGATCTGGACCTCGCCGACGAGCAGGAAGGCCGCCGGTTCGTGGATGCCTACCTGGACTCGGAACCCAATCGCTTGGGGGAGGATTTCCGGGCCGCCCTATTCCACCGCACGGCGGGTCATCCCTTGTTCACCATCGAACTGCTCCGTTCGATGCAGGAACGGGGCGATCTCCTCCGCGACGAGACAGACGGCGCCTGGATTCCGGGTGCGGCGTTGGACTGGCACGCGCTGCCCGCTCGGGTGGAGGCGGTCATCGAGGCGCGTGTCGAGCACCTGGAACCTAGGCTGCGACGGATCGCCAGCGTGGCCAGCGTGCAGGGCGAGCAGTTTACGGCCGAGGTGGTGGCTGCCGTCCAGGGTGCTGCCGAAACACCGCTGCTGCAGGACCTAAGGAAGCTCGAGACGGTGCACCACCTGGTTAGAGAACAAGGCGAGGTGCAGATAGGGTCGCGACGGGCTGCCAGTTACCGGTTTGGGCACATCTTGGTCCAAGAATATCTCTACCAGCAGCTCGGCCGGGGGGAGCGGCGGCTGTTGCACGGACAGGTCGCGGCTGCCCTGGAGAACTGCTATGGAGAACAGCTGGACGAATTCGCGGTGCAGCTTGCTCACCATTTTTTGGCAGCTGGCGACGATGGCCGCGCTTTTGGCTATTCGCTCCAGGCTGCGGAACGGGCAGCCCACCTGTATGCCCATTCAGAAGCCATCACACACTATGGCCGTGCCCTGGAGATCGCCCGGCGGGCGGCGCAGGGTGCCGTCGCGGTCGCCGACGCATATCACGGACGCGGCCAGGCGCACGAGACGCTGGGCGAGTTCGAGTCAGCACAGGATGACTTTGAAGCGGCCCTGCGGACGGCGCGCCGCGCGGGGGAGCGACGGGCGGAGTGGCGTGCCCTGCTCGACCTGGCAAAACTATGGAGGTCACGCGACTATAGCCGGACCCGCGCTTACCTCGAGCAGGCTCTGGCCCTGGCCCACCGGCTGGACGATTCAGTGATTCTGGCCGATAGCCTGAACTGGTTGGGCAACTGGCACTTGAACATGGAAGAGCCTCAGACCAGCCTGGCCTACCACGCCCGAGCCCTGGAGATTTTCGAACGAGCGGGGGACCGACGGGGCTCGGCGGTCACGCTGAACTTACTGGGTATTGCCAGCCTGCTAGGCTGTGACCTGACCGCCAGCGTAGGCTACTATGACCGGTCCATTGCCCTGTGCCGAGAGATGGACGATCGGTCCCAACTGACCTCCAG
>JASFOV010000485.1:0-4107 GCA_050116355.1 Anaerolineae bacterium | reverse complement strand
GCGGCCCTGGAGAGAAAGGGCCGCGAGCTGTAACCCTACGATCCACCCTTCGGTCCGCGCTTCCAGGGCTTCAACATCTTCTCTTGCTAGCTCTAGCCCCATCGCAGTGTTCAGGAAGGCGGCTGCCTCACCGGCGGTGAAGCGTAGATCGCCGGACCTCAGTTCAGTCAATTGGCCACGAGCGCGCAGGCGGTGGAGAGGGAGGGGCGGGTTAGCGCGGGTGGCAATCGCCACATGCATCTGTGGCGGCATGTGCTTCAGCAGAAAGGCTACCCCCTGGTGGATGGCGGGCTCGGATATCAAGTGATAGTCGTCCAAGACCAGGATCAGCCGCTGGGGGCGGGCTGCGACCTGGTTGAGCAGCAGCGTCAGGACCGGCTCCGTGGCAGGCTGTTGGGGCCCTTGGAGGAGCCGCTGTGCATCTTCGCCCAAATCGGCCCGCACGGTCTGGAGCGCGGCAATCACATACGTCCAGAAGCGAACCGGGTCGTTGTCATCTTGATCGAGGGAAAGCCAGGCTGTCTGATCTTGAGACTGTATCGCCCACTCGCTGAGCAGCGTGGTCTTGCCAAAGCCGGCTGGGGCCGAGACAAGCGTCAGCTTGCCGGCGAGTCCCGCTGCCAAGCGTTTGACCAGGCGCGACCGGGAGACGAGTTCCGACCGGGTGGGTGGTATGCGTAGCTTGGTCTCAATCAGAAAGAAGCTCACCGTTTCATCCCGCGTGTGATATGCCCTGTGTTCGCTAACCGGTGATATCATACACGCAAGCGGGGAAAACTTCAACTCCTAGTACTACAACCGCACTTCGTGATCCGGGTCACTCGGAGCAAATATGGAACGCATTACACCGCCTGTACTTGACTGAAACACTGCGGCAAGCGGAGGGATGCACCCCCGCCGCGCGCTTCAGTAGGACAAATGCGGTTGTAGTGCTAGGTATGGGGGGAGCAGGACTACTTCATTGATCCACACTTCGGAGCGGAGGCATCCTGAGCACGGGCGACATGCTCCAGATGCTCGCTCCGGGCGTCTTCAGGAAGGCATCTTTCCAGTTCAATGCTCACGATCATAGGCGTTTCCGCCAGAAATCGGACACAAAGTAGGTCAGCCAACCGAGACCCAGGATCAGGCCCAGTAGTGCGATCGATACAGCCGTCTCTGCCAGGGACCCGTAGAGGATGGCGCCCGCTATCCCCAGCGTAGTCACGATGAACGCGTCCCGCGCAGCCTGGTTCCGGATCCCTTGTCCGTATTCATCCTCCCGCATGGGGGCAACGCTGTGGCTGGTCTGGACAAAGTACCGCAGATCAAGGCGTTCCCGTTATCGATTGCTGGGGGGTTCGCAGTTGGGGGCTACTTGCAAAACTCCTTTGACACATTGCCTGGGTCACCGGCATCCCAAGTAAGCCCTCCCGCCGTCACGCTGGTGACCGTCGTCGTGTAGCAGCCGGATGGGGCGTTGGCCAGAGAAAACGCCACTGCCCCCTCCGAGCCGGTCGTGCTGGTGAAGGTCCAGGAGTTGCCTGACTCGTGATTGAGGCGGATGGACACCGGCGCCCCCGCCACGGGGTTATCAAGTTCATCTACCAGGGCCACGGTGACGCTCAGGTGCTTCTTGCCGTCGCGACCCCCTGTGGTGGCGTAGGTGAACCCGCCGACGCTGACCGTTGTAGGCTCGCTTGTAGACCCAACCATGATGCTGATGCTGTGCCTGCCGGTTTGACCGCCAGAGTCGGTCACCGACGCGGTGATGGTGTGGCTGCCATCGCCAAGGCTACTGGAGACGCTGTCCCCTGTGCCTATCTCGCCGTCCAGGTTGGACACCCACACCAGGCCGGCCGTCAGGTCGCCCTCCTCGGCGTCGCTGGCCGTTCCTTGGAAGTCAATTGTGGACCCAGAGACAAAGATAGACCCATCGTCAGGGCTGGTGATCTCCACCACGGGCGGGTTATTGGCGGGCGCAGGAGCGGCCTCAGCGGCGTCCACCAGGCCCCATCCGTACTGCGGATCCCAGCCCGTATCACCCACATCGTCGGCCGTGGCTTGGAGCTGGGCCCGCACCTGGACATTGCTCCAGTCCGGGTTGGCGTCCAAGATCAGGGCCGCCGTCCCCGCTACATGCGGGGCGGCCATCGAGGTACCCGAGCCATACTTGTAGCAGGCCTGGATACCTTCTTCCTGGCGGCAAACGGGTTGGGGATCAAGGTAGCCCGTGTCGTCATTCCAGGTGGAGAACACCGACACGCCCGGCGCCGCCAGCTCTACCTGGGCGCCGGTGCTGGAAAAGCTGGCCCGCCGGTCATTATCGTCGGTGGCCGCCACGGCGATGACCGAGTCATACAGGGCCGGATAGCAAACGTTGTCGCCCCTGCCCGGCCGGTTGCCGTTGTTGCACGCCGCCGCGACGATCACCAGCCCGGCGTCCTCGGCGTTGTCGAAGGCCGCCTTCACCGTGTCGCCCGGGTTGAGGTCCCAGCCCAGGCTCAGATTGGCCACCTGGACGCCGTTATCAACGGCCCATTGCATGGCGGCGATCAGGTCGCTGGCGTCGCCGAACCCGGCGTCGTCCAGCACCCGCAGGGCATAGAGCGCGCAGGCGGGCGCCACCCCGACGACGCCGTACGGACCATCCGAATCGCCGTTGC
Organism: Anaerolineae bacterium; assembly: GCA_050116355.1. GTDB lineage: Bacteria > Chloroflexota > Anaerolineae > JAAYZQ01 > JAAYZQ01 > JASFOV01. The sequence continues at coordinate 1,462 of JASFOV010000485.1, read as the reverse complement.
CGTTGTCTTCAGCGCAGGCCGTGCCCGCGACGTGGGTGCCGTGCCCGTACACATCCATAGGGTACTCATCAAGCTGCACAAAGTCGTATCCGCCGGCATAGTTGTCGTTCAGATCGGGGTGATCGTAATTGATGCCCGAGTCGATGATGGCCAGCTTCACCCCGGCGCCCTTGTTGCCGCCCTCGTGGACCGTCCCTGCGCCGATGCGTGTCACCCCCCAGGCGTTGTCCAGTTCGATGTCCAGCGCCCGCATCTGCCGATCCGGTTCGACGCGGGTTACACGGGGATTGGCTGCCAGAGCAGAAACCGCCGGCTCGGGAAGCGTCGCGGCGATGGCCGGGACCAGGTGGTACGTATACTTGACCGAGCCACCCATCCCGCGCACCAAGGCCTCTTCGGCCGGCCCGGGCCGGTGCCCGAAAGCGATGAGCACCTTGACCCGTTCGGGTTGCTGGCCCCATACCGGGCTGGCCAGCAGTGCCGGTAGGATGGCGATCAACAGAATACGTGTCGTTGCAGTAGAGATCTTCCCTTGCTTGATCATGACATACCTCCCGGTGGGGCATTTGGACGTGTCTGGTGCCTTGCTGATTATAGACCGAATGGGCGCAAATGTCCAGAACCCCTTTTGGTTGCCGATCCACCGGCTTGCGCTCAGCGGTCAAGAACAGATTGCGCCAAAGATTCCAGCAACTCACTGGCCCGCGCAGGCGCATCGTATTGGGCGAAATCCGCCTGAATTGCCCTTGCGTTCTCTCGATAGCGCGGCTGGGCGAGTACCTCCTTGACCGCCCTGCGAATTTGATCGGGTGAGGGATGCTGCTTGCGCAGGTTGATGCCGGTATGCGTCCATTCGACTCGCGCCGCGACCTCCATCTTGTCCTCGGTCTCACCGGCGACAACCAGAGGGATGCCATGGGCCAAGGCCATCTGCGTCCCGCCATAGCCCCCGTTGGACACCATCACGTTGACGTGAGGCAATAGCCGGTCGAAGGGGATGAACGGTTCGGCGCGAGCATTGTCGGGCAGGTCTCCCAATTGGCCTGTCTGAACTGGAACCGCGACCACGAGCACAGGCTCGGACTGCAATCCCCGGATCGTGGGCCCGACCAAATCTTCTAGGTCCGTCGCCTCGGTTCCCTGGTTGACCAAGATCACAGGTTCGGGCCCGCTCAGATCATCCCACCAGGACGGTGGCTCAAAACCGGTGTCGAGCCTGGGGAACACCGGTCCGACAAAGTGGACGTTCTGGGGGAGATCACTGCGCGGGTACTCAAAAGCCGGCGTGGTGAGGCAGAGCACCAGGTCAGGAAGTTCAAACATGGCCCGCAGGAATGGCTTGTCAAGCGGCGCCAGGCCCAGTTCGCTCCGAATGGCATTGGCATGGTGGGTCACATCCCGCAGCAAGATGCGATGCCCGAGAAAGTTCAAGAACCGGTTGCGGACACGACCGAGCCAGTTA
>JASFOV010000484.1:0-4108 GCA_050116355.1 Anaerolineae bacterium | reverse complement strand
ATCGGCGGCCTATCGGCTCTGCTGGTCAGCCCCTTCACCGCCATTGTCTGTGGTTTGCTGGGCGCATTCATTGGCGCAGGTGTGGCAGCCCGGTTGAGCGGGCCATTGGTTTCGACGATTATTATGCGTGTCATGGACATCATCCTGGCCTTTCCCGGTATCCTGCTGGCCATCGCCATTGTGGCCATGCTGGGGCCGGGCCTGGATAAAGGCATGATCGCCATTGGCTTCGTCGGCATTCCGGTTTATGCGCGCCTGGTCCGCTCTACGGTCTTGGCGGTGATCCAGCAGGAGTACATCACCGCCGGGCTGGCGGTCGGTGTGGGCCAGGGACGGATCCTGTTTCGCCACATCGTGCCTAATACTCTTTCGCCGATCATCGTCCAGGCGACGATGGGCCTAGCCAGCGCCATTCTGTGGGCCGGCGCGCTGGGCTTTCTGGGTTTGGGGGCCATCCCACCGGAGCCGGAGTGGGGCGCCATGCTGGGCGATTCCTACCGCTTCCTGACCACTGGCGCCTGGTGGGCCGTGGTCTTTCCTGGCTTGGCCATCATGCTCAGTGTGCTGGGCTTTAATCTGTTGGGCGATGGCCTGCGTGACGCATTGGACCCACGGCTTCAAGTCTAGCGCATGTCTGCTACGTAGACGGAAGCCAATAGGTTGTTCGAGGAGGAATAACACAAATGGCAGATAGTCCATTGGATGATTCTAGGGGGCGATCGTACCCTCAAGGGGTGAGGCTCCTCTGGATCCTCGTTGCGATAACCGTTGTTGTAAGCCTGCTGTTCGGCGCCCAGTATCTCCTCGGCGGTCCCATCCGCCTGGCGGTGGTCAGCGAGATCAATACCCTGGCCGTCCATCCCGAAACTTCTCTCGTCGCGGTGGGCGCCCAAGACGGCGATATCCGGCTATGGGAGATCCCGGCCCAGGCCCGGACGACCACTGGGCCGGACTTTGATGTGTCCCAAGAGGCCCCCTGGCCCGAGAGAATTCTGGTTGGACATGAGGCACCGGTCATCCGGGTTGCCCTCAGCCCCGATGGCGCCACCCTAGTTTCCGTCAGTAACGATGGCGAGGTCCGCATCTGGGACGTGACCAGCGGTCAAACGACACAGACCTTCTCCACCGGCGGCGAGAAACTGGTGGCCGCCGCAGTCAGCGACGATGCCCGGGTCTTGGCCGTCGTGGACGAGGCTGGTGCCGTTGGACTCTGGGACCTGGAGACACAAGGGCAGATTCGGTCCTTCGATCCCGCGGAGGATAGCCGGTTGGCCGTCGCTCTCAACGCCGACGGCTCTCTGGTCGCAGCCGGGAACGGGACCGGTGCCCAGGTCTGGAATGTGGACAGCGGCGAACTGGTTCAACCCCTGACAGGGTATTGGGAGGATCCCGAAGAGCAGGAAGATTGGGTCGGACACGATGAAGAGGTGACCGCCCTGGCTTTTACACCGGACAGCCAGATCGTAGCCTCCGGCAGCGAAGACACCACGGTCCTCTTCTGGGAGGTGGAGACGGGCGAGTTGGATGCTGATTCGGAAGGGCATTGGGCTACCGTGACTACCATGGTCTTTGACGAAGAAGGCAGCACGCTGCTGACCGGCGGTGAAGACAACAAGAGCCGCACCTTACGCTTGCCCGGCGGCAAGAGCACGGCCATCTACGAGGGCCATCTGTCCGCGGTCAATGGTACGGCCTTTGGCCTGGATCCCCAGACGTTGTTCACCGCTTCGGCTGATGGGACCATGCGCATGTGGGAGACGGCCAACCAGAAGGTGGTCCATATCGAGTGGTCCAACTATGGGTTCCAGCCGGTCTGGGGTACGACCTTGGCGGTTTGGCTGCTGCTTAGTGGTTTGGTGGGAGCCGTCTGCCTGTGGGGCTTGTGGAACCTGAAGCTGTGGAGCCACTTGCTGGCCACAGGCATGTATCTCTTGGGGCCGATTATCGTCCTGGGCCTGCCCCTGTTCGAGGTGCTCACCTACCCGCTGGATCTGGGCCTCAAGATCCAGATCGCCTGGCCGCTGATCGTGTTGGTGGTATGGTACATCGTGTTGTTGGTCGCCTTGATGCGTGAGAAGGTGGCCATGTTCTATGAAGCCCCCCAAGCTGCGCCGCTGGCCGAGCAGTTGGAGGCCAGCCAGCGGACAGTCCGGACCCGCTTTGGCATTTTCGCCCTGGCGGTCTGGATCGCACTGCTGGTCATCCTGTTCTCCGTCCTGCGCCGCTTTAACCTCGACGTCGCGTTTATGAACCACTATCTCGAGTTCATCATGCTCGGCTCGGGCTTGACCCTGGGCGTATCTGCGGCATCGATCGCCTTGGCCATCATCTTGGCCCTGCTAGGTGCGTTGGGCCGTCTGTCCAAGAATCCCATTGCCAATGGCTTCTCGGGCTTTTACATCTCGATCATCCGCGGTACGCCGCTGCTGGTCCAGATCTTTATCTGGTATCTGGGCTTGCCGCGGCTGGGCATCATTCTGAGTCCAGTGCTGGCCGGTATCCTGGCCTTGGGCGTCAATTATGGCGCCTACATGACCGAGATCTTTCGCGCCGGCATCCAAGCCATCGGCAAAGGCCAGTACGAAGCAGCTGAGGCATTGGGCATGTCCGGGGGGCAGACCTTCCGGCGTATTGTGCTGCCCCAGGCGTTTCGCATTGTCATTCCACCTATCGGCAACCAATTCATTGCCATGATGAAGGACTCGTCCCTGGTCTCGGTCATGTCTGTCTGGGAGCTGACCTACCGGGCGCAGAAGATCGGGCGCCAGTATTTCCGCAACCTGGAGACATTCCTCATCGCGGCAGCCTTTTACTGGATTCTAACCGTGGTGTTCCAGTTCCTGCAGGGCAAACTCGAAGAGTATATGGCCCGTAGTGATCGACGGTAGAGGGGAGAGCGAACAATGTCTGAACCAATTATCAGGGTGCGGAGACTCCATAAGTACTTTGGCCCCCTGCATGTGATCAAGGGAGTGGATCTGGAAGTCAAGCCTGGCGAAGTGGTGGTTGTGATCGGCCCTTCGGGTGGCGGTAAGAGCACCTTTCTCCGGTGCTTGAACTTTCTGGAGTCGCCTTCCGCTGGAACCATCGAGGTGGAGGGGGTCGAGATCAAGGCCCGCGAGCCGGCGCGCTTGCACCGCAAGAACATACGCGAAATCCGCCAGAAGGCGGGCATGGTCTTCCAGCAGTTCAATCTGTTCCCGCATATGACCGCTTTGCAGAACATCATCGAAGCCCCGGTCACCGTCAAGGGCATGAAAAAGAAACTGGCCGTTGAAAAGGCAGAGGAGTTGCTGGGCTGGGTCGGCCTGTCGGAGAAACGGGATGAGTTTCCCTCCCGCCTGTCCGGCGGGCAGCAGCAGCGGGTGGCCATCGCCCGGGCGCTGGCCATGGAGCCCAAGATCATGCTCTTTGATGAGCCGACCTCGGCCTTGGATCCCGAGCTGATCGGCGAGGTCGTGGAGGTCATGGAGCGGTTGGCCAACGAAGGCATGACCATGGTTGTGGTGACCCACGAGCTGTATTTTGCCCGGAGCGTGTCCGACCGGGTCATCTTGATGGCCGATGGCGTGTGGGCCGAAATGGCGCCGCCTGATGAGTTGTTCACCAATCCGAAGGAGGAGCGGACCCGCCAGTTCTTGGCTCACATTCTGTAGCCGCGGCGTGATGCGCCGCACCGGTAGCCGAAACACAGGGGCGACAACATCGTCGCCCCTGTCTGCTGCTTGTGGAACGGATTTGGGATTGTGTGCCTTGTGGTGGAGTTGGCATATTGAATGCGGTGGATGTGGCCCGGAGACTCCCGGTCTCTGCGAGGCGCGACACTTGCGCCGCATTTCGTGGCGTTCAAGCCAGGGAAGCAGACTCGCCTTTCATCGTGGGAGACCGCTTCCCTGGCCTGGACGCCAGGACGGGCGTCGCTCGCAAACGTCGCTCACTTCTCGCGGTGACAGGGCCAAAGAGAATTCCCACTGATTTGTATACAGGATCGTGGTGGAGTTTCTCTTGGCGGGCGGTCTGGATCGTGGTATAATGCGCCGGGGTTCGATCCCTTGGCTCCAGGGCCGCTCCATACCGGCCAGCAAACGCGTGCCGGCTGCGGCTGGCA
>JASFOV010000483.1:0-4112 GCA_050116355.1 Anaerolineae bacterium | reverse complement strand
TACAGAAGATGATCTGGCCTTCATGGAGCACCTGGCCAAGCACGCCGCCATCGCCATCGAAAATGCCCGGCTCTACGAACACGTGGATGAGCGGTTGCAGGAACGGGTAAGCCAGTTGACCGCCCTGCAGCGCACGAGCCGCGAGATGAATGCTACCTTGGATCGGGATCATATCCTGCAACTTGTTCTCGATTCAGCCATCGATACAACCCGTGCCACCCACGGCAACGTCATGCTCAAGGATTGGGATAGTGGCCAATTCTCGCTCCTCGCTGCTAGCGGCTACTCGGCCGACGAGATGACAACCATTGAGGAAAACCTACTCGATCCGAGTCGAGAGAGCATTGTTCTCCAGGTCATAGACTCGGGGCGTGCACGCCTGATAGAAGATGCGCGCCAAGAATCATGTCTCGTTTGCGTCCGGCTGGACACGCGATCGGCCCTTTCTGTGCCGATCTTTTACACCGGCACGACCGTTGGGTTGATCAATCTGCGCCATACCAAGGCCGGCGCTTTTGACATGGATGATTTGACATTCCTACAGGCCCTGGCCGATCAGGCGGCCATCGCCATTGGCAATGCCAGACGCTTTGAAGAGCAGATTCAATCCAACATTGCCCTGCGCAAATACACAGATCAATTGGACGGGTTGTTAGAGATAGGCCGCACGCTACGGACCGATGTTCCGCTAGCCGACACGCTGGAGGAGATTGCCTACGCCATTCAGGAAACAGTCGAATTCGACATCGTATTGATCAGTGTCATCGACAATTGGGAAAGAACCGAGCCCATGTTGCGCCGTGCTGCGGCTGCGGGCCTGCCGCTAGAAGTATTTCAGGCGGCTCAGAAGACGCGCCAGCCCTTGGCACGTTACGATAAACTACTGCAAGAAAAATACCGCCGTGGCCCATGCTACTTCCTCCCCTTCCAGGAGATTGACGACTGGGGCCGGGATCTGGACCTCGTGATCTCGATGCCCGAAGTAGAGCAATGGGCAGAGGGACAATGGCACTCCCACGACATGCTCCTGGCGCCACTGCGCGGTTCCGGTGGTCGCTTGCTGGGCCACATCTCAGTAGACGGCCCTCAGGATGGGCTACGTCCCTCGCACCGGACGCTTGAGGCACTGGCCATTTTCGCCCACCAAGCCGCAATCGCTGTCGAGAACGCCAAACTCTATGCCGATGTCCAGCGACGAGCCGACAACCTGGCGTTGCTCAACGAGGTCAGCCGGGCGCTGGCCCAAACACTGGATCCGGCAGAGCTGCTGGACACAGTCGTGAAGGGCGTGGGGCTGCTGCTTGAATGCGACCGGGGGATCGTGTTTCAACCGGATCGGATGCGGGACGATTTGTACGCCGTGGCCAGTTATGGGATCGATCTGGCCACGTTGGCTGATCTGCGCTTCGCACCGGGTGAAGGTCCCGTCGGTCAGGCGGCAGTCTCCAGCTCCCCGCTTCTGATTCAAGATGCCGCGCAGGAGCCAGGCTTGAATACGTGGCCCTTCTCCATCGGTTCGATGATGGCGGTTCCAATCGCGGCAGGCCCGCAGGCATTTGGCGTACTGTGGGCCGGGTGCGAGGCGAGCTATGGCTTTACTCAGGCTGACCAAGCGCTCCTACGTACCTTGGCTGACCAAGCTGCCGTCGCACTAGAGAGCTCCCGTCTGTTCGCCTCTACCCAGCAGGCAGCGATGAGACTGGCCTCCCTTAATGAGCTCAGCCGCCAGGTCACCTCCCAGCTGGAATTGCAGGATATCCTCGACGCGACAATCCATTCGCTGACCCTATACCTGGGTTACTCGAGCGTGGGCATCTTGTTGGTGAACCAAGAAACCGAAGAGCTGTACGTTGCCGCCGCCAACCAAGAATTCAAGGACAAGGTTCCGCCAGGGTACCAGCAGAGGATAGGCACGGGGCCCATCGGGACAGCAGCAACGTCGGGCGAGACAGTGCTGGCACGCGACATAGACACCGGTGAACGACAATCCCAGACAAGGGAATGGAGTTCGGTGAGCAGTGTATCGGTGCCGATCAAGATCGCCGGGGCGGTCGCCGGCGTCTTGGAAGTAGAGGCCGATCGAACGGATGCCTTCTCTGAAGAGGATGCAGCTGTACTGGAACTGGTGGCCGACCAACTGGCCAACGCGATCCAGAACGCGCGGCTTTTCCAGCTGAGCAACCGGCGTGTGGCGGAGCTGGCCACCATCAACGAGATTGGGCGAGCCATCAGCAGCGCTTTGGATGCCGACCAGCTGTTTGAGCTGATCTTTGACCAAGTTAGCACCCTGCTGGATACCCGTAATTTCCACATCGCTCTGTACGATCCAGCCACCGAGTCGATCCACGTAAAGTTCCTGGTTGAACAGGGCCAGCGCCAGAAACCAGTCACTCTGAAGATGGGTCAGGGCCTCACCAGCTATCTGATAGCCCAGGGTGAGCCGGTCATGCTGAACCACGGTACCAGCGACTTTTTGGCCGAACACCACCTCACTCTAGAACGCGAGCCTGCCAAGTCTTGGCTCGGCGTACCGATGATTGCGGAGGACCAAGTCATCGGTGCTATGGCCATACAGAGCTTTGGCCGAGAAGGTGCCTTTGACGCGGAAAACTTGGAGCTTCTGACGACGATTGCAGGACAGGCTGCTATCGCGTTCCACAATGCGACACTGTTCGAGGAAAGAAATCAGCGTATCACCGAGCTGAGCGTGCTCAATCAGATCGCGCACGCTGTCAGCTCTACACTGGAGCTTGAGGATCTATTGAACGTGATCTATGAGCAGATCAGCCTGCTAATGGACACGACCAGTTTCTTCATCGCACTCTACGATAGAGAAAAAGACCACGTCTCGTTCCCCTATGTCATTGATCCCAACCAGCGTGAAGGGGAGCATCCTTGTGACTGGGACCAAGACCTTGTAGCCCAGATCATACACACCAGGGAGCCCGTACTCCTGCCCACAGGCACTGCGGAGCCGCACCGGGGAGTAGGTGGACCGGCGGATGGTGGAGACTGTCGCAGTTGGCTGGGTGTGCCAATGATCGCCAAGGACCAAGTTCTGGGCGTCATTGCTGTACAGAGCTACGATCAAGCGCACGTCTACGACGCCTCCCACCTCAGTCTCCTGTCCACCGTTTCCGCCCAGGCTGCTGTGGCAGTCCGCAATGCACAACTATTCCGGCAGGTGGTACGTTTTGGAACTGAACTGGAGGAGATGGTCAAAGCCCGCACGCGCGATCTCGAACAAGCACTGGCTGAACTTACAGAAGAGCGCGACCGCGTGCAAACGCTATACCGCATCACGAGCGAACTCGGCACTTCTCTGGAGCTGGAACGTGTGCTGGATCGTGCGCTACAGCTCTTTGCCGATGCACTCGACATTCAGCACGGCACCATTACGCTGCTGGACCAAGAAACGGGTCAGTTGGACGTCAAAGCAACACTGCACGAACTGCACTGGCGACATCGGAAGGGTGAACGGACTCCGCTGCGAGAGGGCGCCGGCTTGGCGGGATGGGTCCTGCAAAACCGCAAGCCGACCTTGGTCTACGATACGCGTGAAGACTCTCGCTGGTTGGAAATCCCCGGTAGGGAGCTAGTCATTCGCTCGGCAGTAGCCGCCCCGCTTTCACTGGGCGGCGGCGATATCCTAGGGGTACTGACACTGGGTCACACCAACGCCGGCCACTTCTCTGAGGATCATCTGCAAATGGTCACGGCCGCTGCGTCCCAGGTGGCAATTGCCGTTAACAACTCGGACCTGTACGCCTTTATCACTGATCAAGCAGAGCGCTTGGGCTCGATGCTACAAACGCAGCAGGCGGAGGGTGCCAAGAATCAGGCTATCCTAGAATCGATCGCGGATGGCGTATTGGTTCTCGACCACAATGGCCGGGTTCTTCTGGTCAATCCCGCTGCTGAAGAGATGCTGGGTTTTTCTTCAATGGCCATCCAGGGTGAGCACTTTCGTCACATGCTGGGCCTAGGGGAGACTCCAATGCACCGCGATCTCATACAGGACCTGCACGCACATCTGCGGCAGAGACTTGAGATAGCTGAGAAGGAGCCGGATCGATTACAGAGCAGTGGAATCCGGCTCAAATCGGAGGACC
>JASFOV010000482.1:0-4114 GCA_050116355.1 Anaerolineae bacterium | reverse complement strand
CAATGGGAGAAAGCGAAAGGTCCTGTCAGCCACGCCGACCATCGCGCCAAAATTCCTCAAGCCTTGGTCGAACGCCTTGCGACCTGCCCGCAGCGACAGTGCGCGCCCCCCTCGCGGGCCATACATGACCTCCATCGACTCGTTGAGGTGGGCAAAATCGGCGAAATCGAACTCCTTGGACAGGTTCTTGGGAGGATAGTTGTCGATGAGCTCCTGCATGTTGGCCATGTTGAGCAGGGCTTTCATGCCGTTGCCGCCCATCACTTCCTCGACCGATTCCAGATAGATACGGGCGATCAGGTTCGGATAGTAGTACCCGCTCTTTTCCACTTGATCGTTCGACATCGAGCGCCTCCCCTTGGCAGCAGATCTGCTATGATGGCGGTATTATATCAGCTTCTGGCAACGGTGCCAATTCTGGCAGCTGGGCGTCAGCTAGCTCGCGACACCGGCCAACAGAGCTTCCACGTCACCTTCGTCCAGCGTCTCCTTGGTCATGAGTTGCTCGGCCAGCCGGTCCAGGGACTCGCGGTAGGTGGTCATGACCTCCAACGCCCGCTTGTGCGCCTCGCTGATGATCTGTCGCACCTCTGAATCGATGCGCCGGGCTACGGACTCGCTGTAGTTGCGGTGCTCGGCCATGCTCCGGCCCAGAAAGATCATCTCCTCCCGCTCCCCATAGGTCAACGGCCCCAGGTCGTCACTCATGCCATACTCCATGACCATCTTGCGCACCAACTCGGTCGCGCGCTCCAGATCATTGCTGGCGCCGGTGGTCACGCGGCCAAAGACCACTTCCTCGGCAGCCCGGCCGCCAAGCATGGTCACCAATTCGGCCTCGAACTTGGTGCGACTGGCCAGATAGCGGTCCTCGTCGGGCAAGATCATGGTATAGCCGCCAGCCATGCCGCGGGGGATGATGGTCACCTTGCGCACCTTGTCCGCCTCAGGCGTGCGGGCGGCGGCCAAGGCGTGGCCCGCTTCGTGGTAGGCGACGACCTCTTTTTCTTCCTCGGTAATCACCCGGCTCTTGCGCTCGGGACCGGCCATGACCCGCTCGGCCGCCTCCTGCATCTCGCTCATGCCGATGCTTTTCTTATTGCGGCGGGCGGCCAGAATCGCCGCCTCGTTGACCAGGTTCTCGATGTCCGCGCCGACAAAGCCGGGCGTCTGGCGGGCGATCGCCTCCAGATCCACTTCCTTTTCCAAGGGCTTGCCGCGCACGTGAACTTCCAGGATCTTTTTGCGACCAGCCATGTCGGGCCGGTCGAGCACCACGCGCCGGTCAAACCGGCCAGGGCGCAACAAAGCCGGGTCTAGAATGTCCGGGCGATTGGTGGCAGCGACGATGATGACGTTCGTGTCTGTGTCAAAGCCATCCATTTCGACCAGGATCTGGTTGAGGGTCTGCTCTCGCTCGTCGTGCGAACCGCCCAGCCCAGCGCCGCGATGGCGGCCGACAGCGTCGATCTCGTCGACAAAGACGATACACGGTGAGTTGCGTTTGGCCTGTTCAAAGAGGTCCCGCACACGGCTAGCGCCGACGCCCACAAACATTTCCACAAACTCGGAACCCGAGATGGAGAAGAACGGCACCCCGGCCTCACCGGATACGGCTTTGGCCATCAAGGTTTTGCCCGTACCCGGCGCGCCCATCAGGATCACACCTTTGGGAATGCGAGCGCCCAGCGCGATGAACTTCTGTGGCTCTTTGAGAAACTCGACCACCTCGGCTAGTTCCTGCTTGGCCTCTTCCACGCCGGCCACGTCGTCAAATGTTACCGTCGGCTTCTCGCCGGTAAACATGCGCGCCCGGCTCTTGCCAAACGACATAGCTTGGTTGCCGCTGCTCTGCGCTTGGCGGAAGATAATGAGGAAGAAGGCGCTGATCAGGATCACCGGCAGTACCCAGCTGAGAATGCCCAACCAGTTGAACAAGCCACTGGGTTCGCTGATGCTGATGTCCACTGTCTGGAACTGTTCGGCTGAGACACCGAGGTTGTTCAGGGTAGAGACCAGAGTGGTGCCTTCTTCCTTGTACGAAACGGCCTGGTCTCCATTGATCCGCTCGATGAGCAGCTGATCGCCCTCGACCTTGATGGTCGCAATATCGCCATCTTTGATATCTGAAGCAAGTTGCTGGAGTGAGATCGACTCGGGCTGCGGCTGGTTGGCGCTCATCTGATTGTACAGAAAGAACGCGATCATGACCATCAGCACCAAGTAGATGACCCAGCGAACGGCCTGTCTTGTATCCAACGTACCCTCCCAATTTTAGCAGGGTCAGTCTAGCACATTGGCAGGGTTGTGTCAAGTAAGGTTGTTCACTATCAAGAAATCTGCTGGACCATGCGCCAGTGCGAGGGTCAGCTGTTCGTGGGCACTATGGACTATAGCTATCTATTTGGGGAGGGGCTTCCGCTGCTGCTGGCCCTGTCGGGCCTGCCCCCGGATACGGTGGTTCCCTTGCCCGATAGCACCAATGGCGCTGACCTGTATCGGTTCCCGGCGGCAAACACCCCGGCTGTGCCCGAGAGCTTGAACGGCGTCGACAACGCCAGATCCTACGGCGTGCGGACCATGGTCGCTGACGATGCCCTCTATCTGGGCATGGCCAATCCCATGAATCTTTTGACTGATCCGGCCGACGACCGGCCCGAGGGCGGCTGGGAGCTACTGCGCTTGACGCGCCCGGCACCCGGCTCGAAGGCCTATCTGCCCATTGTATTGCGTTAGCAGGGCCAGCGGCGCGCGTCACAATCGCCAAGTCGCCAAATCCGGCGGCTTGACATTCTGCTTGAATCGTGTATAATACTGGACAATTGGGTCCTGTCCAAGAGAGGTCGCTTGTTGGCAGACTGTAGCTGTAGGTTTGGGGCAGGGCGCTACATACGAAAAGGCAAAGACGGAGAAGAGTAAGCGGGAGGGTATCCCCCAGGGAGGTGGGGCCAGCGACTGGAAGCCCCACCGGGAGAGAGCCCGCTGAAGTTCGCTCCCGAGCTGACGGGTGAACGGGCCTCGCGCCTGAGTAGTCCGCTCCGGAAGCCCCCCGTTACAGGGACAACCGATCGCGGTCGGAAGGCGACCGCCGCCGGTGACATAAGAGGACCGGTCGCACCGGTCAACCAGGGTGGTACCGCGGGAGTTAGACGCTCTCGTCCCTGAAGGGGCGAGAGCGTTTACTGTGTACTATGGATGGATGGAGGACCTATGCTTGAGCAACTGAATGGACTGGAGAAAGAGGCGGCAGCGGCGCTGGAGAGCGTGGTCGATGCCGAAGCGCTGTCGGCGTGGCGCAGCACCTACCTGGGTCGTAAGGGCCAGGTGACCGAGGCGGTCAAAGTCATCGGCAGCCTGCCCCCCGAGGAGAGACCGGCCTACGGGCGGCGGCTGAACGATGTCAAACGCGCGCTGGAGGAGGCCTACGACGCACGCAGCCAGGCGCTGACACAGGCATCCAAAGCGCAGTCGCTGGTGGCCGATGCGGTGGATGTAAGCCTGCCAGGGCGGCCGGTTCATCCTGGACGCCTGCACCCGGCGACGCGCACATTGCGCGAGATCTATGACATCTTTGCCGATATGGGGTTCCAGGTCTACCGCAGCGTGGATGTGGAGACGGATGACTACAACTTCACCTTTCTGAACATGCCGCCCCATCACCCGGCCCGTGACATGTGGGACACGTTCTACACGACCGCTGAGGGGGTGATCCTCAGGACCCACACGTCGCCGGGCCAGATCCATGCCATGCGCCAATACCATCCCGAGCCGATCCGTGTTATTCTGCCCGGCATGTGCTATCGCTATGAGCAGATTACGGCCCGCTCCGAGATCATGTTCAACCAAGTGGAAGGATTGGCTTTGGGCAAGGCGATCACCATGGCCGATCTGAAGGGCACCATCATTGATTTTGCCCGGCGCATGTTTGGTGCGGGGCGGCAGGTACGTTTCCGCGCCAGCCACTTCCCCTTCACCGAACCCAGCGCCGAGGTGGATATGGACTGTATTCTGTGTGACGGTGCGGGTTGCCGGGTGTGCAAGTACACGGGCTGGGTCGAGATCATGGGCTGTGGCATGGTCCACCCGGTTGTACTGCGGTACGGTGGCTATGACC
>JASFOV010000481.1:0-4119 GCA_050116355.1 Anaerolineae bacterium | reverse complement strand
AGGCTGGCGGCACTGTGCACATGGGCGGAATCTTCATCGTAATCGAGGGACCTCGATTCAGTACTCGAGGAGAAAGCGATATTTACCGCTCGTGGGGTGCCGACATCATCGGCATGACTGCCGTGCCGGAAGCCCAGCTTGCCCGTGAAGCCGAGATCTGCTACGCGACCATGGCGCACGTGACCGACTATGATGTCTGGCATGAGGAGGAGGAGGCCGTTAACGTGGAAATGTTGATCGCGAATCTGATGGCCAATGCGGCTCTCTCCAAGCAGACCATCGGCGAACTGGTGCCGCTTCTGACCGACGATCGTCCCTGTGAGTGTGGCAGTGGCCTGGCAACGGCCTTTATCACCCAACGCGATCTGGTTCCTCAGCAAACAATCGAGCGGCTGGGGCCCATCGTATCCAAGTACTTTTGAAGGATGCCAGAGCAGCGTTAGGCCCGGAGAGCAACGACAGCATAGCACCCGTCTCTTTGACAAGACGGGTGCTATTTGTGCTCAGAAGGAGACATACTCATCCCGCAGCAAGTGTTCCTTGTCAACGGCGAGCACATCGAGTAGCTCAGAGATCATTTCAGCCTTTTGCAGGGCATCTTGTCTGCTCCACGTCCGCGCCTTGACTTCCAAGTACGCTTCATCGGAAGGAGGCTGGCTGAGACGATCCAGATTTACAGCAAAGTCCACGCCTCGGTACTTGATCCGCCAGCGCTGGCGGATCTTGTCCACTTTTTTCTCCTCACGAGGCTGGAAGTATTCCCGATAGAAGCGCAGGCTGCGGTCCGCATCAGAAGTAAAGCGCGAACGCGATAGAAGGACTGAATCCTCATATTCACGCTCAACAGCAGGCCCGCGCAGCGTCAGGCTATAGATCGGCTGGACCGGGGAACCCCGGTCCAGGAGATAGTCTTCACGGTAGCGCATGATTCCGGCTTCTGGATCGTCAAAAAAGAAGTAGGTGTCGTACTGTTTTCGTTGGCTGGGCTTGATGACCAGCACCTCAGGACAGCCCAGCAGGCGAGCTATCAGGGCTTCCTCGTCGGGCACCCCGACCTTGACTTGCACTTCGTAGGTCTCGGTCCATTGTGGCGTGCCAAGGGCGACGAGTTTGTCAAGTAGGCTCTGCTCGCGCCGGGCCAGAAAGGCACCGACTTGGGCTGCGATTTGCGCTGCCTCGGTCCGGATCTGATCCTCATCTACTGTGAGCAAGTCTCGACCTTTCATCACCCACTGACCATTAATCAGGACGTGCTGCACATCGTGTGCTTTGGCCGCATAGACCAATTGCGAGTACACGTTGTTCACCGAAAGGTCGAAGTGGGGAACGTTGTGCAGCGAGTCAAGCGTCAGAATCGTCACATCGGCCCGCTTGCCTACTTCCAGCGATCCGATCAGGTCTTCCATGCCCAAAGCTTTGGCCCCGCCTATTGTGGCCAGGGCAAAGGCCTGCTGCGCCGGCACTGCGGTCGGATCGAGATGAAATCCCTTGGGCAGCAGAGCTGCCAACCGGACCTCTTCAAAGAGATCCTGGTCGTTGTTGCTTGCCTGCCCGTCGGTGCCAATACCCACCGACAGACCGTCCTCCAGCAAACCAACCAGGTCGGCTACGCCGCTGGCGAGTTTGAGATTGCTCGTGGGGTTGTGGACAATCCCGACGCCATGCGCCGCCAGAAGCTCCCGTTCGCGCTCAGTGATATGTACGCAATGAGCCGCCAGAACATGGGGTTCGAGCACTCCATGTTCGCGCAATGTCTCAGCCGAGGACATGCCAAACAGGGTGCGCGTCTCCTCCGCAGCCACCTCCGTTTCCGCAATGTGGATCAGAAGGGGCACCCCAAACTCGGTCGCCAACCGCGCCGAGTCGCGAAGCATCTGCGGGGTGCTTGTCTCCGGAGCATGGGGACCCACGGCAGGGGTGATCAGCGGATGCTGGTGCCAGGCAGAGACAAAGTCGCGGCAAATGGCCAACCCCTCATCATAACTCTCAGCATCCGGAGTCGGCCACTTCATCACCGTTTCGGCGCAGATGGCCCGCATCCCAGCCTCCGCGGCCGCGCTGGCGACCTCATGCTCGTAGTAGTACATATCCGCAAAGCAGGTGACACCGGAGCGGATCATCTCCGCACACGACAGCAAGGTACCCCAACGACAGAAACGCGGGCTGACAAACTCGCGTTCCACAGGCAGCATATAGCCAAACAACCATACATCCAACCGCAGATCATCGGCCAGGCCGCGCAACAGGCTCATGGGCACGTGCGTGTGAGCATTGATCAGGCCTGGCACAATAGCCATACCGTGGCAATCCAACACTTCCGGCGCTTGCCACTCGGCACGAATCGCTTCCTCAGGCCCTATGGCCACAATCTCATGGCCCTGGATGACAACAGCGCCCTGGGGAATCACCTCTCCCAGGGCGTTCATGGTCACAACCAATCCATTAGCCAACAAGATGTCGGCTGGTTCTTTGGCCAACGTACTCTCCTTTGCTCAGTAAACCTGCGAATAGCAACACGCGGATCAGGTAGGTGTCTACGCCCTGATGCCTGTCCAAGGGGCACACAGACCTGCTGGCTGGGTCTTGTTCACAACCCTAGAACTCGTCAGAAGACCAATCATCCTCTTCATCTTCCCAGTTGTCATCGTCGTCATCAAAAAGGTCGTCGTCATCTTCCCAGTCAAAGTCGTCGTCATCCTCTTCTAGTTCGAGGTCACCCATGTCTTGGAAGGTCAGACAACCAGAGTCGGGCTCGTACTCTATCTCCTCAGAGGTACAGATGCCATTCTCCCAGAACAGACAGCTGATAGCTCTGCAGATGATCTGCGTCATGTTGCCATTTCCTCCCCATCTCCTAGGTAGAGTTCTTCTAATAGATCCACCACGCCAGCCGCATCCTCCAAGGAATACTGCGGAACTGCCATGTCAAGCGGATAGTCAGCCATGATGGCGATCAACTCACTGACCTCGCACAAGAGCTCAGTCCCCCGTTCCGATCGAGTCACTTCTATTTTGGGCCTATCGCCACTTTTGTACCCTTCAGTTATGACAATATCGACATCACCCATCAACGGAATGATCTCCTCCAACGGCATCTCGCTGGGTAATTTTCGAATGAGGGCTAGGCGTTGTGGCCCCGATATCACCACGGCATCGCTGCCGGCTTGCGCGTGGCGCCATGAATCCTTGCCGGGTTTGTCGATCTCAAAGCCGTGGGTATCGTGCTTGATCGTCCCAAGACGATACCCACGATGCTTCAACTCGTGGATGATCTTCTCCAGGACCGTAGTCTTTCCCACTCCCGACTTGCCTACCACCGAGATGAGCGGAATGGGTGCTCCCTGGTTCACGGTTCTATAGCCTCAGGCCAATCCAGCATCTGGACGGTGACCACTGCCCCAGCTTCTACCTGGTAGGTTCCTTCGGGAATAATGGCCAGGCCGTTGGCTTTGGCCATAGAGGTCAGCACCCCCGAGCCCTGTTCCCCGGTTGTGCGTGCGCTGTAGCCTTCTCCCCGCCTACGCACAACTACACGGATGAAACCGCGCCGACCACTGTTGCTGACCGGTTCTTCCAGAGTGGCTTGGACAGTTGGTTTGTCCCAATGGGTCCGTCCCAACATTTTGAGGATCGCAGGTCTGGCGAACTGCTCAAACGAAACCATGGCCGAAACCGGGTTACCCGGCAGGCCAATGAGCGGGACACCACCCGGCAACAGGCCAAAAGCCAGCGGCTTGCCAGGCTTCATCCGCACCTGCCAAAACTGCATCTTGCCTTCGGTTCCCAGGACGTCCTTGACCACATCATAATCCCCCACCGACACACCACCGGAGGTGAGGAACAGATCGGCGCCTTGCTCTAGGCCTTGTCGTATCTTGGACGTCAGCTCCTCCGCTGTATCCCGCGCGATACCCAGGCGCAGGGGAATGCCCCCTGTACGCTCGACGAGCGCCGAATTCGTATACTCGTTCGAGTTGCGAATCTTACCGGGGACCAAAGGTTCATGGATTTCCAACAACTCGTCGCCCGTGGCCAGGATAGCGACTCTGGGTCGGCGATGCACCAGGATCGCTTCATGGCCCAGCGATGCAAGAACCCCTATCCCCTGGGCCCGAATCA
>JASFOV010000480.1:0-4139 GCA_050116355.1 Anaerolineae bacterium | reverse complement strand
AATGGCCATCTCACCGGTGGCACAGTGATTACCCTGTCTGGCCAGCCGGTGTTGGTCGCAACCGCCCTGGATAGAAATGTTTATGCACTGTCTGGCGCGGGCGATCGACTCTGGACGGCCAAAGTGCCAGGGCCGGCCTATAGCTTGGCCGTCCTTAATGATGAACGATTTGCTGTGGGCGATGATGCGGGCTATGTCACCCTTCTGGATGCGCAGGGGCGGACGGTATGGCGAGTCGATCTGGGCAACCGCATCACATCGGTGGAACCCGGCCTGGGCGGGCTCTTGGCCGGTGGCTGGGACGAGCAGCTGGTCGCATTGGATACTGGTGGCCGGGTTCGTTGGCGGGTGGGCGTGGGTGATCCGGTCAGTGGTCTGGTGGCATGGGACGGCTTGGGTCTGGTCGCGACGGCTGGGGGACTCGTCTTCGCCTTTGATGCGGCAGGCGCGGAGGTGTGGCATTATGATGCCGGTGCCCCGATATTTGAGCTTGGCCTCCTAGACGCGAGCGCGTCCAATCTGGTCCTGATCAGCACACAAGATGGGCGTCTGCTGGCCTTGGATGGCGCTGGCTCACTGCATTGGCAGCATGATCTGGGCCTGGGCGCGCCCGTAGCGCACGCCGTCGATCTGGCGGACCCCTCCGCGGCCGGAATCGCGGTTGGAACCGGCAGCGACGCGCCGGCCCTGGCCCTTCTAACCGCCCAGGGAAAGATCCTGTGGCGCGTTGCCGTTTCTGCTCCGGTCACAGCCATCGATTCCCTCGATCTGGATGGGGACGGCGTGTTCGAGATCCTGGTGGGATTGGCCGATGGCCAGGTCCAGGCTTTTGACCCGCACGGCTCGCTGCGGAGTTCGGTCCAGGCCGGCCTTCCGGTCTGGCACTTGGCCGTTGAGGGTCCGCAGAGCGCATTTGCCTTGGCCGATGTCATGGTCCGGCGTATCGTTGCCAGCCAAGGGGCCAGCGGCGACCCTTGGCTCCCGCCTCCGACCATGGTCGCCGCTCCGCCGCAGGATCTGCCGCAGGTGGGCACTGAGTCGCAGCGCGTGGCGACCCTCGTGTTTCTGGGTGATGTCGTGCTTGGCCGTTCCATGGAGCGGCAGCTGGAGCGCTACGGTCCCACCTATCCCTGGCAGCAGATGCGTCCCTTGTTGGAGGAGGCCGACTTGGTCGCCGTCAACCTAGAGGGTGTGCTGGCGACACAGGGACAGTCGATGGACAAGAGCTACCTGATCCGGGCCCATCCCCGTTGGGCGCGCAGCTTGCGCGAAGGCGGGATCGATCTGGTGACCGTAGCCAACAATCACCTCTTGGACTATGGACAGGAGGCCCTGGCCGAGACCTTGGACACGTTGGAGCGTGAGGGCATCGCCTTTGTGGGCGGGGGCCGTTCGGGCCAGCTCGATCAGCCGCATGAGCCGGCCGTCTTTGCCATCAATGGCGTCCGGGTAGCGGTCCTGGGCTATGCGGCTGCCCGCTGGAATGGCTCGGCGGATGTACCGGCTACCGGGCAGATTGCCTGGGCCGAGCCGGCTGCTGTCAAGGCCGATGTACAGGCTGCACGGGAACAGGCTCCAGTGGTCATTGTCCTGCTTCATGCCGGCACTGAGTATGCTGCGGAGCCCTCGGCCGATCAGATTGCGGTGGCCCGTACTGCCGTGGATGCGGGCGCGGCCCTGGTGGTCGGTCACCATCCGCACGTGACCCAGACGGTGGAGCAGTACCAACAGGGGTTGATCGTTTACAGCTTGGGGGATGCGTTGTTCGACATTCCACGTCCCGCTGCCATGCGCGGCGACCTGTTGCGGGTTCACATCGCGACAGATGGTGTGGTCCAAGCCGAACTCTGGCCATTTTGGATCGAGCAAGCGATCCAGCCTCGTTTGCTGGCTGACGATCAGGGTGAGCCCCGCTTCCGCGTCATCTATTCCAGGTAGCCACCTACGATAGGTCCGGCGGTCATCCTCTCGCATCCGGTGTGGCGTTGGCTTGGGTTTTCCGGTTCCTTGTGCTATAATTCGGTTCGTCTTTCAGGACCGCTGGGGAGGAATCCATGACCACCAAGGGTGAGATTCTGATCATTGATGACGATCCAGATTTTTGTGAGATTGCCAAAACAGCGCTAGAAAAGGCTTCGTTCCTGGTGCGCTGTGCCTCCAATGGGCCGCAGGGTCTGGCTATGATGCGCGAGCAGAAGCCAGATCTCGTCATCCTGGACGTGATCATGGTTATGCCCGATGAAGGCGTGTACGTGAGTGAGGAGATCGCGCACGATCCGGTCCTGCAGGATGTACCAGTCGTGATCGTTTCCAGTGTTGTAAATTCCCCCTATGCCGGTTATTTCCCCACCGACCAGCCACTGCACGTTCATCAGTTCCTTGACAAGCCGGTCTCGGCGCAGAAGCTGGTGGACGTGGCGAACGGCTTTGTGCGGCCTCAAGCCGAGTCCTGAGTCTTTTCTGTGCAGGAACAGCTTCCCTTTGAATCCGAACTGATTGCGCGCCTCGGCTGGTTGATCCGGCTCCGTTGGTTGGCTGTCGCCGGTATGGTGATAGCCATTGGCTTGGCCGGGCTTCTCTTTCCGCGCCCCCTGGCGGTTGGGCCGTTGTGGGCCGTCACGGCCGTCATTGCTCTCTACAATTCTGCTTTTGCCTTCTACCTTCGCTCCTTGCGATCGGGCCGTGTCGGAAGCCTCAGGCTGCGCCATGCCACCCAGCTAGCCTGTGCCCAGATTGTGCTTGATCTGGTAGCGCTCGCGGTACTGGTGTACTTTTCCGGCGGCGTAGAGAACCCGATGATCCTCTTTTTCGTGTTTCACATCATCATTGCCAGCATTCTGTTGCCCCGGGCAGTGAGCTATCTCATGGCCGCTTTGGCCACCCTACTGGTTGCGGCCATTGTCTTGCTTGAGCAGGCGGGCATTTTGCCCCATCACCACTTGCCTCTCCTGGAGCAGGAGTTGAACCTGGAGACAATACACTTGGTTGTGATCGTCTCGACCATGGCGTTTACCTTGTTTTTGGTGGCCTATTTGACAACCTCGATCACCCGTCGTCTCCGGCAGCGGGATCGCCAGTTGTGGGAAAGCAATATGACCTGCCAGGTCCGGAGCAGTGAGCTGGAGGAGCTAAACCGTGAGTTGGTTCGCGTGGATCAAGAGCGGACTCGCTTCATGGTCTTGGTCACACACGAGCTCCGGGCGCCAATCAACACCATCTACAGTGCCCTCGATCTGGCTCTAGCGGGATTCGCGTCTCCGGAAAAGACGCACCATGTGTTGGAGCGGGCTCAGAACCGGGCAGAGGATCTGCTTGTTTTGATCGGGGATCTCCTGAATCTGACCCGCGTGCGCGAGCAGGAAGCCAGCGCCGAGACCGCTGAGCTTGTCCAACTCGATGAACTGTTACAAGAGTCGGTTGACTTTGTGGCAGTGGAGGTCGAGGACAAGGGGATTGTGCTGAGTGTCGAGATCGAACCCGGCTTGCCCCCGGTTCGCGCCTCGCTGGATCAGATGAGATTGGTTTGGACCAACTTGATCAGCAATGCGATCAAGTACAACCAGCCCGGGGGCCGCATTGAGATCCGGCTGGCACAGGATGCGCAACGGGTCACTGGCACGGTCTACGACACGGGGATCGGCATCGAGCCTGGCGATCTACCGCACGTCTTTGACGAGTTCTATCGAGCCGCCAATGCGCGGGAGATCAGCCCCCATGGCACGGGTGTGGGCCTGGCGATTGTGCGGCGTGTGATTGAGAATTGGGGAGGCAAGATCGAGGCGGCTTCAGAGCCGGGGCGCGGAACACGCATTACCTTTTCCCTGCCCCAGGCACAGGTCTAGTGCCTCCCATCTCCAAGCCTTGGGTAGCCTTCTGGCCTTCCATTCACCGCCCCTGCTGTCGCCTCGAGTCACTCTTTCTCATCCAGAATCAATCGGACCTTCTGGGTCAGCTCTGCGATTGAAAACGGCTTGGACAGAAAACTGGCATCAGGCGCTAGCGCACTGTTCTGTTCGATCTCCTCGCCTGCATAACCCGACATGTACAGCACCCGGATGTCGGGGTACTGGCGCTGCAGGCCTTCGGCCAGTTCCGTACCGTTCATGTTGGGCATGATCACGTCGGTGACCAGCAGGTCG
>JASFOV010000479.1:0-4150 GCA_050116355.1 Anaerolineae bacterium | reverse complement strand
TGGTACCGGTGAGACCCCCGATGATCTGGCCGAATTTGACCCTGATGCTTTTGTCGAAGGTCTGTTTGAATAGAAGACAGCCCGCATCAGACTGGGAGGGAATGGTATGGAAGAGTTGAAAAGCAGATTGACTGAGTTAGACGAGCGCATCGAAGAAATACAGGTGCGTCTTTGACATAGCGGACAAGAAGCGCCAGATTGCCAAACTGGAGAAAGATGCCGCTGCCCCCGACTTTTGGGATGACTCCAGCTCCGCTCAGGAGGCAATGCAAGAACTTGCGAACCTAAAATCCGAAGTTGAGCTTTGGGAAACGCTCCACGCGCGAGTTACGGATGGATTGGAGCTCTTGACGTTGGCTGAGGCCGACGAAGATGAGAGCATGGTGGCGGAGTTCGAGGCCGAGATCGATGCGGTGGAGGCCAAGCTGGCCAGGCTGGAGTTTGAACTCATTCTTTCGGGTCCCCATGATCGTGATCCAGCGATCCTCGCCCTGCATGCCGGTGCAGGCGGCACCGATGCCCAGGATTTTGTGGCGGTGCTCATGCGCATGTACTTACGCTGGGCTGAGGCCCAGGGCTACAAGACCGAAATCCTCGATTTGTTGCGAGGCTCGGAAGCGGGGTACAAGAGTGTGACCATGAGCGTGACGGGCCCCTATGCTTATGGGTATCTTAGTGCCGAGCGTGGCGTGCACCGGCTGGTACGGCTGTCGCCATTCGATGAAGCACATCGCCGTCATACCTCCTTTGTCCTGGTCGAGGTCATGCCCGAAATTGCCGATGATATCGAGATCAAGATTCATCCCGATGACTTGAAGATCGACGTCTTCAAAGCGTCGGGCGCTGGCGGTCAGCATGTGCAAAAGAACGCCACCGCCGTGCGTATCACGCATCTACCGACCAATGTCGTGGTTTCGTGCCAGAACGAGCGTTCGCAGGTTCAAAATAAAGAGGTTGCTCTCAAGATTCTGCGAGCCAAGCTATATGATATGGAACAACAGAAGCTGACCGAAGAGCAGGCTGAGTTGAAGGGCGAACACATATCAGCCGGCTGGGGCAATCAGATCCGCTCTTACGTATTGCATCCCTATCATATGGTCAAGGATCTGCGCACGGACTATGAGACCGGCAATACCGATGCCGTACTCGATGGCAATATCCAGGGGTTCATCGAGGCATATCTGCAATCTACCATTGGCGATTAGAATCCTCCAGCCGTGGGATCGACCGCGAGCGGGCTGAGCACCCCTGATCCGCCACGCCAGCCCGCTGTTGGCTGCCCAGGTCGGGACCAGGCCTCCCTCTGCGCGTATGCCACAGCCTAGCTAGCATTTGACAAATGACCCAAAATGGATATAATGTTAGCTTGCGCATTTAGTGGGGTGGGGAAATCAACAGCAGCACTCTGTTGGAACAGTTTGAGGCGTACCTATCGAGTTCAGCCCTCGCGCCGGCTACTGTGGTGAACTACATGGCCGACTTGAGGGCCTTCTTGCGATGGAGCGAGAGCACAAACGGCGCTACGCGTTCGCCCCTCGATCTGGATACGGATGATGTCCAGGCCTACTGTTCCTTCCTTCAGCAATCCAAGAGCCATGCACCAGCGACCGTCAACCGCCGGATTCAGACCTTGCGCAAGTTCTATACCTTTGCCCAAGATCAAGGATGGACTTTGCTCAACCCGGCTGAGGATGTTTCGCTATTGAGAGAGCCAGCTTCCCAACGGTCCCGTCATCTTTCGGATAGGGATGTTGCCCGCCTGCAGGATGCCGTACGCGATGGGCGGCGACGGTGGGTCCACCGGGACTGGGCCATCTTACAAGTCCTGCTACATGCTGGACTGAAGCTTGGCGAATTGACCGATCTGCGTGTGGACAATGTGCGTCTCAAGGACAAGCGCCCCTGTTTGGAGGTGCGCGGCACATCGGGCGAGCTCGACCGAGATGTTCCCTTGGACGATCAGGTTTGCGATGCATTGCAGGCGTACCTGTCTGCCAGGCAAGCTGCCCCTGAGGAGGACGCGCTGTTTGTCAATCGTGATGGAAACCCTCTTTCGACGCGTTCGGTACAGCGCCTGCTTCACCGGTACGCCAAGGTAGCAGGGTTGGATGGTCTGACCACTCAGGCGCTGCGTTATTATTATGCGACGAGCGTCTACGAACAAAGCGGTGACTTGCAGACAGTCGCTGATATGCTGGGACATCGCCACCTGGCGACCACTGTCCGCTACCTCCGCCCCAGCATGCCGTCACAGGAGTCATTCCCAGAGTCTGAACCCTCGGGGAACGACTCGAGAGAACGATCGCTAGATTTGTAACTCGGTCCGGCTTCGGCGCGAGCAGATCCAAGGTCTGCCACCCGCTATCGAATCCCGACCACCAACCATCAGGAGGTAACACGTTGAGTCTCCAAGATTTTAAGGCCTTGCGATTGAGCCTGGCTTCACCCGAGGAGATCCGATCCTGGTCCTATGGCGAGGTAACCAAGCCAGAGACCATCAACTACCGGCGCCTTCGCCCCGAGCGAGATGGCCTGTTCTGTGAGGCTATCTTTGGGCCAACGAAGGACTGGCAGTGTGCTTGTGGCAAGTATAAGCACATCCGCTTCCGTGGCGTAACCTGCGAGCGATGTGGCGTTGAAGTGACACGCTCGGCGGTCCGTCGCGAGCGTATGGGTCACATTGAGCTTGCCGCACCGGTAGCACACATTTGGTATACCCGCCGTGTCCCCAGCTATCTGGGTCTGCTGCTGGACGTGTCCCGACGGAATATGGACCGCGTCCTTTACTTTGCCCAATACGTGATCACATACATCGATGAGGATGCCCGCAACAAGGCCCTGCGCCGGCTGGATGATGATCTGGCCCGGGAGCGCACTCGCCTCGAACGCTCGATCCAAGAAAAGGTCGACGAGATCGAGTTGCGCTTGCAGGAGGCGCTTGATAATCTACAACGACGGCGCCAGCAGCGTGAAGAGGAACTCGAAGAGAAAGGGGCAGCCCTCACCGACACCGTAACCAACGAAGTGCGGGCCGTCCAGGGGCGCTTGGAAGCTTTGCTGGATGGATCGGCGCCTGAGTCTATTGCCCTAAGCTTCCACGATACCCCGGTGGTGAATGAGGGTGATACTGTTGAGCGTGCGCACCTGTCGCGCACGCAGGAACTGGCCGCCAGCCGCCTGGACGAGATCAAAGATGAGATCCGGCAAGAAGTAGAAGATGTTGCCCTGCTAATCTCAGCCGAGGCGGAGCAACTGCGCTATGAGGCCGCCCAGGCGACCGAGATTCTCAATGAACGGTTGTCGCAGCAACTCGGTGAAATGGAAGCCGAAACCGATGAGAAAAAAGAGGAGCTGCGTGGCCTGGAGACGATGAGTTTTCTCACCGAGAGCCGTTTCCACGACTTGAACGACCGCTGGGGCCATGTCTTTCGGGCGGCAATGGGGGCTGAGGCCTTCTACGACATCTGCAAGCAGATAGATCTGGAAGCATTGGTCAAGGAACTGCGCGCCACCATGAGGACCACTCGCTCGAAGCAGATGCGCAAAAAGGCTACCAAGCGCCTGCGCGTCGTTGAAGCGTTGCGCAAGAGCAGCAACCGGCCCGAGTGGATGATCCTGACTGTTCTGCCGGTCATTCCACCCGAGCTGCGGCCGATGATCCAGCTTGACGGTGGTCGGTTCGCGACGTCCGATCTGAATGATCTGTACCGCCGCGTCGTAAACCGCAACAACAGGTTGAAGCGATTACTTGATCTCGGTGCACCAGACGTGATCGTCCGCAACGAGAAGCGCATGTTGCAGGAGGCCGTGGACTCGCTTATCGACAACAGCCGGCGCGGCAAGGCAGTTTCGGCTCGCGGCCGCCGCCCACTCAAGTCCTTGTCCGACTATCTCAAGGGCAAGCAAGGGCGTTTCCGCCGCAACTTGTTGGGCAAGCGTGTGGACTATTCTGGGCGTTCCGTTATCGTCATCGGGCCCGAATTGGAATTGCACCAGTGTGGCTTACCCAAGAGCATGGCCCTCGAGCTCTTCCAGCCGTTTGTCATCAATCGACTGGTCGAGTACAACTATGCCATCAATGTCAAGGGAGCCAAACGGATTATCGAGCAACAGCGCCCTGAGGTGTGGGAAGTGCTCGAAGAGGTCATCC
>JASFOV010000478.1:0-4168 GCA_050116355.1 Anaerolineae bacterium | reverse complement strand
CGGTTCTCCACCGGCACCTTGCTGATCCGCTGGCGCTTGTCGCTGGCGTCGATCAGGTCGACGGGCGTTTTGGCCGGGCCCAACCCGGCCGCGATCACCGGGCCGGTGGCCTTGGTCTGATTAAGCAGCAGCACCCCTTGCCCACCCCGGCCTTGCACCGGGAACTCGTCCAGAGGCACCTGCTTCACGAACCCTTTCTGGCTGACCACAGCGACGGCGAGCTTGGCCGCCGGATCCGAGATCACCGCCCCGCCCAACAGCTGGTCGCCCTTGCGCACCTTGATGCCGGCCACTCCCCGGGCGGTCGCCGTCGCTTGGGGATTCACGTCCTGTGCAGAGAAGCGAATGGCGCGTGAGCTGGTAAAGAACATCACTTGGACCTCGCCGGTTCCCGTCCCGGCCAAAACCACGCGATCCTCCTTGCCGCCCAAGCCAATGATCGTCGACCACGATGCCTCAGGCGATGACTGGACATCTTCGACTTTGACATGTTTAACGCGGCCCTGGTAGGTGCCCAGCAGCAAGCTGGACTCCTCGGACAGAATGCCGAGGCCGGCGACTTGTTCCCCCTTGTCCAGTCCCAGTTGCTCGAACGTCGCTGATTGAGGCAGCCGCCCAACGCCACCCCACCAGGCGCGGCCCCGGTCGGACACAAGCACCACCGTATCCTCCGGCTCGGTGTGCAGGTGAATGCGGTGAGCTTCGACCGCGCGGCTGGTGGTGCCAGCCCGGACCCGGTAGCTAAAGCCTTTGGCCTCATTGCGCTGTACGCCCTGGGTGGTAACGACGAGAACCTGCGGCCCCTTGGGCATGACCAGGTCGGCTTCGGTCACAATCACCTCACCCGGCTGCTCGCCACTCAGGATCACGGTCTTGCGCGGCGTAGCGAATTGCTCCTTGATGGCCTTGGTTTCTTCCACAACCACTTTCAGGCGACGCGCCTCAGAACGCAGCAGGCCCTTCAAATAGCGGATGCGCGCCTTCAGCTCCTTCTCCTCGTCAGCCAGCTTGCGCCGCTCCAGGCCAGCCAGCCGGCGCAACTGCATGGACAGGATCGCTTGCGCTTGGAGTTGGGTGAACTTGAACTGTCGCCGTAGATTCTTTTCGGCGGTTTCGGTCGTCCGGCTGCGGCGGATGGTGTCGATCACTTCGTCGATCACATCCAGAGCCTTGAGCAAGCCCTCGACGATGTGCAACCGCGCCTCGCGCTTGGCCAACTCGTAGCGGCTGCGCCGGACGATCACGTTCAAGCGATGTTCGATAAAGTAGAAAAGCATATCATGGAGCGACAACCGCTGTGGGCGGACGATCTCTTCACCGTTGATACGTTCGGAGACCAGGGCCAGGGCATTGACGCCGAACGTCTCGCGCAACTGGCTCCGGCTGAGCACGCTGTCCAAGACCTCACGGGCGTCCGCCACACGGCTGACTTCAATCACGGCCCGCATCCCTTGGTGATCCGATTCATCACGCAGGTCGGTCACCCCCTGGATCTTGCCATCACGCACCTCGCGAGCAATGCGCTCCAGTACCGTAGACTTTTGCACAGCGTATGGCAGCTCAGTGACGACAATATTCTGTTTGCCGCCGCCAATATCCTCCAGATCAATGCGGGCCTGCGTAATGATCCGTCCCCGGCCCGTCTCATAGGCAGCGCGGATCACATCCATGGCATTGCCCGAACCGTCATCCCGGTGCCGGTAAATCACACCCCCGGTGGGGAAATCAGGACCGGGGATGATCTCCATTAGTTCATCGAGCGTGATCTTTTTCCGGCGGCGCCATCGTTCGGCCACATGCACCACTGCGTCGCACACCTCACCCAAATTGTGGGGAGGGATATTGGTGGCCATACCCACGGCAATCCCCGTCGAGCCATTCACCAGCAGATTGGGCAAAACCGCCGGTAGGATGACCGGCTCTTGCAAGCTGCCATCAAAGTTATCCACAAACTCGACAGTATCCTGATCGATATCCTGCAGCATATACTGGGCGATCTCGGCCAGCCGGGCCTCGGTGTAGCGCATGGCGGCCGGGCTGTCGCCGTCGACACTGCCAAAGTTGCCCTGCCCCTCGATCAAGGGTTGGCGCATGGAAAACTCTTGGGCCATCCGCACCATGGCCATATAGACCGACTGGTCGCCATGGGGATGGTATTTGCCCAACGTTTCGCCCACCACACGGGCCGATTTCTTGAAGGGACGGTCGTGGCGCAGTCCCATATCGTGCATGGCATACAGGATGCGCCGCTGGACCGGTTTGAGTCCATCCTCGACGCGAGGCAGCGCTCGGTCGGTGATCGTCTCCACCGCGTACTCGAAATACGCCTGCTCCAGATCGGTGGTGAGCGCAACCGTCTCCAGGGGAATTGTGTCAGTTAGCATTCTCTATCACCTCATTGCACCCGCAAAGACGCCGGGCGATCTGTAGGGGCTTCCATCGTGGCCGGTCAGCCCGGTCACGCTAGCCCTCGTCCTCATCGTCCTCATGACCATTATGATCGCTATGGTCCTCCTCGCGCCACCGTTCCAGGAGCCAGGTGCGGCGCAGGCGGGCCGAGCGGCCCATGAGCGTAGAAATAAGCTTGTTGGCATGGTGCACATCTTCTACGGTCACCCGGCGTAAGCTATCGTTGAACGGCCCACCATCATCTACGCGGAAGACCGTCTCACGCAGCTGTTCGGGGTTCATCTCGCCCAATCCCTTGTAGCGCTGGATGGTAACACCCGTTCTGCCCCATGACTCCAGGGTTACGTCCCGCTCGCGATCGGAATAGACGTAGCGGCGTTGTTTGCCCTTACTCAGCAGATAGAGGGGCGCCACGGCGACAAAAAGCCGTCCAGACTCGATCATGGGCCTCATATGTCGCCAGAACAGCGTGTAGAGCAACGTGCGAATGTGATCACCATCCACGTCGGCGTCTACAAGAATGGCAATGCCCCCGTAGCGCATATCCTCTACCTGAAAATCGGTTCCGATCCCCCCGCCCACCGCGGCGATGATGGCCTTAATCTCGTTGTTGTTCAACAGCCGGGTCACCTTGGCCCCCTCCACATTGAGCGGTTTGCCCCGCAGAGGGAGGATAGCGTGGTAACGCCGGTCACGCGCCTGCTTGCAAGACCCGCCGGCGCTGTCGCCCTCGACAATGTACAGCACCGTCTGATCCAGGGGCGTGCCCTTGGTTACATCGGCCAGCTTACCCGGCAGACCCGAATCGGCCGCGTCCAATACGCTGCGGCGGATGACCAGCGAACGGGCCTTGCTGGCCGCCACGCGGGCCTGGGCGGCCGCCTGGGCCTGGTTGACGATGGTCCGTCCCAGTGACACCTTTTTGCGGAGCCGTTCCAAGAGTCCCTCGTAGACAATGCTGTGCACGATGCCCTGTACGTGATCGCTGGCCAGCTGCGTCTTGGTCTGGCTGGTAAAGTGGGGGTCGTGCATCGAGAGCTTGAGCACCGCCGTAAGGCCGGCCAGTGTGTCGCTGCCACGGATGTTCGCTTCCCCTTTGCCTTTGGCCAACCTTTTCTCCGAGGCGAACTGGTTGATGGCTTTGGTGATGGCGCTCTTGAAACCGGCCACGTGCTTGCCACCATCGGGCGTGGGGATGGTGTTGACAAAGCTGACGATCTCGCTATCATCCACACTGGTATGCCACTGGAACACGACCTCGACGGTCACGCCATTCTGCTCGCCTGCGACCTCGAGAGGGCGGCGGTGGATTGGCTTGCGCGCATCGTTGAGCCACTGGACGTACTCGACGAGCCCGCCATCATAGCGAAAGGTCTTCTGGCGCGATCGCTTCTTGCGGCTGTCCTGGAGCGTGACCGTGACCCCCGGCAGCAGAAAGGCAATCACCTGCAAACGGCGGGCCAGCGCATCGTAGTCAAAGTCTGTGCTATCCATAAAGCGCGAGCTCGGCTTGAAGGAGATCTCGGTGCCTGTACCCAGCTTGGCATCCTTGTGGGCCTTCACGATCTTGGCCTCTCCCCGCTGCCCCACTTCCGCCACGGATTCACTGGTCGCCGGATCCAGGATCTGGACGGGGACGATGGGCAGGCCGTTCTCGTGGCGTTGGAAATAGATCACGCCATTGCGGCGGACCCGTACCTCCAACCACTCGGAGAGGGCGTTGGTCGCTTTGATACCGACACCGTGCAACCCACCACTG
>JASFOV010000477.1:0-4173 GCA_050116355.1 Anaerolineae bacterium | reverse complement strand
GGGTTAAGGTGTCAGAATAAACCGGGGCCGGGGCAGCGTCAGTGCGGAATAGACCTTGGGCCTTGGTGTAGCGTTCCACCAGATCCACCAGATCGTCCGAACGGCCGGTATGGCGCAGGTAGCGCAGGGTCTCGGCATCCACAGGGAAAAAGCCCATCGTGGCCCCATACTCAGGCGACATGTTGGCCAGGGTAGCGCGGTCGGGCAGGCTGAGGCGGCTCACGCCCGGTCCAAAATACTCCACGAACTTGCCTACGACGCCTTTCCGCCGGAGCATTTGAGTGGCTGTCAGCACCAGATCGGTGGCTGTCGCCCCTTCGGGCAGCTCGCCCACGAACTCGAAGCCGATCACTTCAGGCGGCAGCATGGTAATGGGCTCGCCCAGCATGGCCGCTTCGGCCTCGATGCCGCCCACGCCCCAGCCCATCACGCCCAAGCCGTTGATCATGGTGGTGTGCGAATCAGTGCCTACCAGGGTGTCAGGAAATGCCAGCCAAGCGCCACTGGCGTCCCGCCGCTTGGCAACGACAGTCGCCAGATACTCAAGATTGACCTGGTGGACAATGCCCGTGGCGGGCGGCACCACCCGAAAGTCCTGAAACGCATTCTGCGCCCAGTGAAGGAACTCGTACCGTTCCCGGTTGCGCTCAAACTCGCGTTCGGCGTTGTAGTACAGGGCTGCATTGCTGCCAAACATGTCGACCTGCACAGAGTGGTCGATCACCAGGTCCACTGGGACTTGGGGATTGATGCGGTTCGCATCGCGGCCCAAGCGATGCATCGCCGCACGGAGGGCGGCTAGATCGACAACGGCCGGAACACCGGTAAAATCTTGGAGGACCACCCGTGCCGGCTGGAACGGTAGTTCGGCCGGGTTCGGGGCCGCCGCCTTCCAGGCAGCCAGCTCCTTGACATGGGTCTCGGTGATCTCGCGGCCATTGCACTGTCGCAGCAATCCCTCCAGCCAGACCCGGATGGTATACGGCAGCTGTGCGAGATCGGCCAGTCCCAGTTCCTCCAGCCGTTGCAGCCGGTAGAACACCACCGGACCGGACGCAGTCTTTAGCTCCGCCCGAGCACCAAACAGATCATCCAATCCTTGAGTCATCGCTGTCCCTCCTCCTTATGTGTTCATCCCTAGTAGCCGTACCCCAAACCAAACTCTTCGTCGTACCCCAATTCATCCTTGGCATAGTCACTCATCATCGACGGGTGCCACAGAGGGCTCCACACGAGGTCGACCTCCGCATCCAGCACTTCATCAATGTCTCGTAGCTCGCGCTTGATGTTGCGGATGATCTCTGGTCCCAGAGGGCACCCGGGGCTGGTCAAGGTCAGATCCACGTGCACATGCCCCTTGTCATCATCCCAGTCCACCCCATACACCAGCCCCAAGTCGACGATGTTCATCCCGATCTCCGGGTCATCCACGTTCTTGAGTGCTTCAACAAGCTCATCTCTCATCGCTCTACCTCGGTTCCCTTTGCAGGCCAGGCCAATCCTAGTCCACGTCTACCCAGATCTCGTCCCCCTCGACCTTTAGGTCGTAGGTCGGGATAGGGACAATGGCCGGCAGAACGCGAACCTCGCCGCTGCGCACGGAAAAGCGAGCGCCATGGCGCGGGCACTCGATCTCGTCGCCGTGCAGGAATCCATCCCCCAGCGGGCCCCCATCGTGGGTGCAGAGATTGGCCACGGCGTGGAATTCTCCATCCACGTTACAAATCGCAATATCCTCATCCTCTAGCTCGACGACTTGGACCCGGCCCCGAGGGATATCGCCCACTTTTGCCACCTTTACGTATGCCATCAGATCCTCCTTGGTCCCACTGCGGGGAATGTGTTACAGCGTCCCCGGCGAGCGTCTACCAATCTTCCTCGCCGGCGCTGTCCTCGCCCTCCCACTCCTCCAGACCGTAGGCGCCGACCTTGACGACCTTGAGAGGCAACAAGGCGCACTTGAGCCGTACCGGTCCCAGATCGATGCCCAGCTCCTCCAAGACATCCTCCTTGGTGAGCGTTCTGATCTCGTCCAGCGTCATGCCCTGAATCAGATCGGTCAACATCGAGGCGGAAGCCTTGCTTATGGCGCAACCGACGCCCGAGAAGCGCACCTCTTTCACTGTCTGCCCATCGCCATCCAACTTGATATCGAAGCGAACCTGATCGCCACAGAGCGGATTGCTCTCTTCGTGGCTGATGTCTGACTCGGCCAACGTACCATAGTTGTGTGGATGGGTATAATGCTCTAGAATCTCCTCACGATAAAAATCGTCCATAACCATCAATGTCCTTGTCCCGCCCTCACTCTGTCGAATCAGGGCGTCTTTGGGCCAATCCCAAGATATTGCCATCCAGGTCGCGAACTGATGCCAACAACGCACCCCACGGCTTCTCTACGGGTGGGTAGCGGACCTCGGCCCCCAGATCCACCAAACGGGCAAAGGTCGCTTGGATATCATCCACCGTAAACCATAAAGTAACGCCCGGGCGGTCGCATCCGGCCTCGGCAACCTGGTCAAACCCCAGGTAGACGGGCCCTACCACCTGGCCCACGTGACCCGGCGACCGCTCATAGGCTCCCAGCCGGAAGGCTTCCTGGTAGAAGGCGGCCAGATCCTCCATCCGCGGGGTGAAGATAATGGCCGTGTCCAGCGACGGACCCACTTGCGCGTCCCCGCCGTTCATTGCGACTTGAGCTTGGCCAAGTATTTCTGGCGGAACTTGGCCACCTTGGGCGCGATGACTACCTGGCAGTAGGGCTGGCCACGATTCCGCCGGTAGTATTCTTGGTGATAATCCTCCGCCTTGTAGAAGGCGGAAAAGGGCGTCACCTCGGTGACGATCGGATCGTCCCAGATACCCTCCGCCTCCATTTCGCGGATCACGTCTTCGGCTACAGCCTTCTGTTCCTCACTGTGGTAGAAAATGGCGGATCGATATTGGGGTCCTACGTCCGCCCCCTGACGGTTCAGGGTGGTCGGATCGTGAATGGTGAAGAACACCTCCAGAATCTCGCGGAAGGTCGTCACCTTGGGATCGAACGTGAGCTGTACGACCTCAGCGTGCCCCGTGGTACCGGTGGTAACCTGCCGGTACGATGGGTTTTCTACCGCGCCACCCGAATAGCCAGAGACGACCGCCTCCACACCCTGCAGCTGTTCGTACACCGCTTCCAGACACCAGAAGCAGCCGCCGCCTAGCGTTGCTGTATCATATCCGTTTTCCGTCATTCATTCACCTCATCTGTATTCAGCTTGCTGCTGCCCAATCGAGTTACCCGTTAGCTGGACCTGGTCTTGTCCTCGGAAACCGGTCGCCAGCGCAGGGCGGACCAGAACTCATTAACCGATACCTGCTTCTTACTCAAGGGTGTCGCCATTCTCTCATCCCCCCACTACGCAAGCTGCCACACCCGGATCTTGCGATCGGCGGCACCGACCGCCAGCCAGCGCCCATCGGCAGAGAAGGCCATGGCGCTTACGACCTTGGTGCCCACCGGCAGCTCCACTTGCAGGGCCCACTCCGGAACCGACCACAATTGCACCTTGCCCTCCAAACTGAGGGCCACTGTCGCCTCACCAGGGGCAAAGACCATGCCCCGTACGCCGGGGGTATCGGACCGTACGGCACGAACCTCTTGCCAGGTAGCTGTATCCCAGAAGCGGATCGTCTGCTCGTAGCCCAGCGAAGCCAGGCTGCGCCCTTCGTCGAGGAAGGTCAGCGAGCCGATCGCAGTCTGGTGACCGGCCAGCGTGCCCAGAAGCTTGCCATCCGGCAGGGACCATAGCCCTATCTCATCACCTAGCCCGGCTGTGGCCAGCGTCTTGGCGTCTGGAGAAATAGCCACAGAAGACAGGTTCTTCTGGCTCGCTTTCAGCCCCAGAACGAGCTCGCCGGCCAGGGTCCAGAGGGCAACCCGTCCCCCATACGAACCGGCCGCGACCCATTGCCCATCGGGCGAGACCTGCACAGCGGCGACGGTCTTTTTGCGGTCCTGCAGCGTGTGCAGCACCTCACCCGCCGGGAACGACCATAGCTTGACGCTAGCGTCGGTGGATCCGGTGGCCAAAACCTGCTCATCCGGCGAGAGGGAGATGCTGTTGACGCTGTTGGCGTGGCCGGCAAAGACAGCTTCCAGCTCCCAATCAGGGACCGACCACACCTTGACGA
>JASFOV010000476.1:0-4173 GCA_050116355.1 Anaerolineae bacterium | reverse complement strand
CGCCCACCGCATCGGAACCGGCCCGATCAAAATCGCACTCATTGGCGACATCCACGGCGGCTACGAAGCCAACACTCACCAGCTGGTCGAACAGTTGCTGGCGTACTACCAGACCCACCCCGGCGAAGTGCCGGCCGAGATCAGCCTGTGGCTCGTCCCAACGATGAACCCTGATGGCTTGGAGGACGGGAACCGCTGGAACGCCAACGACGTGGATCTCAACCGCAACGCCGATACGGACCTGGATGGTTGTGCCGGCAACGACTGGTCGCCGGACACAGTGGGCTTGGAAGGCCCCCATCCCGGCGCGGGTGGCGCCTATCCCTTCTCCGAACCCGAGAGCCGCGCGGTGCGCGACTTCCTCGATGACGCCTGGATCGCCGTCTTTTACCATAGCGCTGCCGAAGCGATCTTTGTCGACACTTGCCAGAATCATCTACCGACAGCCCGGCTGGCCGAGATCCTGTCGGAAGGCACCGGCTATCCCGTACCCGAAGAGGGATGGAGCGGGTACCGCTTAACGGGCGACTTTGGGGACTATTTGGCGGGAGAAGGCGTGGCTGCTGTCACCGTCGAACTGACCGACAAAACAGACCCGGAGTTCGAGCGCAACCTAGCCGGCGTTCAGAACCTCCTGGCCAATCCCGACAAGATCCTTTCCTCCGAAGCGGACGAATTCAGCGCCGAATTTCGATGGCTGAACCAGGAGAATACGGGCGAGTGGCGCTTTGCTGAGAACTCGTTCCTGCACCCCTTGGCGCTGGAGGTGATCGACAACACCGCCTATCTGCTGGACGCCGGGCGGGTGCTGGCCATCCATTTGGACGATCCAGGTGAGCCCCAGCCGGTTCTTGCGCCGGGCGACGAGGTGCAGGGTGTGCGCGTGCTCGAGCCCCTGGACTTGGCGGCCGACGGAGCTACGCTATTGGCGCTGGATCGGGCCGGCGACGTGTACCGCTACGAACCCGAAAGTGGCGGGTGGTCGCTGGAGCGCTATGCCCGCCCCGCGGGGGACACATCGGATCACTATTACGTATCCCTGGCCAGTGACGGCGCGGCGGCTTACCTGTTGGAAACCTCCCACGAGGAGTTGGTGCGCTTTGAACCGGGGCAAAAGGGCGCGGTCTGGGCCGAACTGACGCTGGGCCGTGACGTGGATCTGAGCACCCAGGATGGCGACGTGTATGTGCTGACCCGAGCCCTGAACAATCCGGCGGGCGCACTGTTGCGATACGCGGGTCCAGAAGGCACCCTCCAAGATTCGTTCCAATCAGAGCTGCGATTGATGCACCCGCGGCAGGTGGTGGCGACGGACGAGGCCATCTGGGTCCTGGATCGAGCCGGGCGCCGCATCCTGGCCCTTGATCCGGGCCAAGGTAGCCTCGAGGCATTGTTCCAGTTTCCCGATCGACGGGAGGTCAGCGCCATCTGGGCTGATCCCAGCGGCGAGGATGGGAGACTGCTCCTAGCGGGGCGTGACGCGCTCTACCTTGTGGGCGAGCCCGAGCGGACGGCGTCCATCGCTGGCCAGGCGATGCTTTCGGGTCCCCAACCTCACGACCTCGATCTCTTGGAGGCGTTGCGCGGCTATTCGGTGCCCATCGAAGGGGCAAGGGTCACCCAGCGAGATTTCCAGATGCCAGGCGCTCCGCGCCACTACCGTTTGGGCGTACACGAGGGAATGGATTTCTACAGCGGTACAGCCGGGGTGACGGTGAACCGCCGCACCGCGGTGCGAGCTGTGGCGGATGGCGTCGTCATTCGCGCTCTGCTCGAATACGAGCCAGTGACCGAGGAACAGGTAGAAGCCTGGTACGCCACGAGCCTGGAGGCGGGCTACACACCGCCTGCGGTCCTTGATGGCTACCGGGGGCGCCAAGTTTGGATCGATCATGGCAACGGCGTGATCTCGCGCTACGCCCACCTGGGGAGCATCGCCCCGGGCATTGTCGAGGGGGCAACTGTCGAACGAGGTCAGGTTATTGCCACCGTCGGCAATTCGGGCACCCCGGCATCGGTTTACAGCGAGACCACCGAAGTGCACCTGCATTTGGAGCTGTGGGCAGGGAACTGTTCGAGTGTAGATTCGGACCAGTGTCATTTTGTGGGCCAATTCCTGCGTCCTATCGAGGCCCGTGAGTGGTTGGAGAGGATTCTGCGATGAAGCGCTGGCAGATCGTGGCGATTGTCGTGATCGTCCTGCTCGTGACCGGCGGCCTGATCGCCTGGAACCAATACCAAGAGGTACGCGCCGCGTACGATGCCTACCGCCAGCTCATCCAGCCGGGGGCCCGGGTCGCTGGCGTGGACGTCGGTTGGCTCACTCCGGAGAAAGCGCGTGAGAAGGTCTGGGCGTGGGTAGCCGAGCCCTACTACCAGGGCTTTGCGCTACAGTACCAGGATGCGGAGCTGGCCCTCTCACCGGGCGATGATCTGGACTTTGTCATTCCCGTGGAGGAGATGGTCGGGCAGGCAGTGGCAGCCAGCCACCAATACGACTACTGGGACGGCTTCAGGCTGTGGATCCAGGACCAGGTTGAACCCTTGGATCTGAACGTGCCCCTGGAGATGGACTATGACGAAGCGGCTGCCGCGCGCTATCTGGAGACGGTGGCCGAGACCTACGACGCCCTGCCCGTGCAACCCATGATTGATGTCCAGAATCTGACGTTCATTCCGGGCCAGCCCGGTCACATTCTGGAGATCGAATCCTCGGCCGAAATGATCAACGAACGGGTAACGGATCCCAGCCAAAGAGAGGTCACCCTGGCGGTAAGCACCGTAGAGCCCGATCAGAGCCGGGGACGCATCGAGG
Source organism: Anaerolineae bacterium (assembly GCA_050116355.1). Taxonomy (GTDB): domain Bacteria; phylum Chloroflexota; class Anaerolineae; order JAAYZQ01; family JAAYZQ01; genus JASFOV01. The sequence continues at coordinate 1,358 of JASFOV010000476.1, read as the reverse complement.
CGATGCTCAGCACGCTGGTGCCGGTGATGGAACGCCGACCGATCCCGCCCAGCTACTACACCGCCACGCTCCCGCTTAGCACCACGGGTGGGATCGAGGCCACACCAACCGTCAGCTATACCGGCGAACTAACCTGGACCTTTCCGCACTTTGCCCAGTATACCGGCCACCTGACCAGCACCTACGGCTTTTTTTTCGAGCCCGGCGAGCCCGGTTACACCTTCAACCTGACCCGGGCCGTGAGCCTGGTCGACCTGTCGATACGGGCTGGGGTGACGCAGCCTTTCACCTTCGAGCCCGAGTTGGTGCCACCGCCACCGATCACCCCCGGGCTGCTGATTCCGCCACTGGAGGCGCGTCTGGCCCAGTTCCCCGGGGTTACCACGCTCCTGGTGAAGAACCTGGACACTGGACAAGTCCTCTACGACTCGAATATGGATTATGTCCTGTCGGGGATGAGCCTGTCCAAGATCGGCATTATGGTTGAGACCTATCGCCATTACGGCGGCGACGTTGACGAGGAAACCCATCAGGAACTGATGGATATGTTGGGCAGCGAGTCGTGCAATCCCTGCGCCAATCGCCTACTGGCGACGGTTGGCAATGGATCGGCCAATACGGGGGCGACCAGGGTGACCCAGACGATGCGGCGCCTGGGCCTGGCCAACTTCCGCCTTTGCGCGCCGTTCCGCCTGGTCTTGAACGAGGATACCGATTCCGGTTATGGTTATGCTACGTCGGATAGCCCGCCTGACGTCAAGCCTGGCCAGGCAGGCCTCACCAGCTGGCAGCCAGTCGGTCTGCCGCTCGCACAGCCCCTGTTCTGCACTACCGGCCTCGTCTCCGCCCCGATCCGGGCCAGTGCTCGGCCGCTCACAGGGCTCTGGCTCCTCCAGGCACAGACCCCTCGCTACGATCCGTGCGTCAAGGCCACCCCCCGGGAGATTTCGAATCTGGTGGAGATGATCTACGACTGTACGCAGGACGAGGGCCTGTTACGGGATATGTATCCCAACATATTTTCCCCACGAGAGTGCCAAGAGATGATCGACATCATGGCCGCCAACGATCTGCGCAATATGCTGGGGGCCGGCATCCCAGACGATGTCACACTGGCCCACAAGCACGGCTTCTCGGGCTATGATGTACCGTGGGGGGATACCCGCGCCGAGGTGGGCATTGTCTACTCACCGCAAGCCACGTGGCTGGTCGCCTTCTACATCTGGGAGGATACCCCCTGGATCAACTGGGGCATTAACCAACCGCTGTACCGCGATGTGAGCAACATGCTCTACAACTACTTCAATCCCGACCAACCCTATTGGCCCCTGCCCCCATGGGCCCCACCGCCTGAGGAA
>JASFOV010000475.1:0-4187 GCA_050116355.1 Anaerolineae bacterium | reverse complement strand
AGGAAAGTTCCTGACACGCGGCGAGCCTGTCACCACAATCGAAGGCAAAGTATACACGGACAGGCTCGTGATATTGGAATTTCCTAGCAAAGCTCATGTTGAAGCGTGGTTTGCCGATCCAGATTATCAGGAGGCAATGGTATTCAGGCATGCCTCTTCTGTGATGCGGATGCTGTTGGTGCAAGAAGGCGGCGATAACACCGAAGACCCGACCCCAAATCTCTAAGGAGCATTTGCAGGCTACACGCGTGATTCTCTCTAGGAGCCGGTTAGCTGCCGCCGCCTTCGTGCAGGGGGCGCCGTCCTAACCAAAGGGCTTGTTGGATTGTGTCCACAACTACAATCTTGCGATGTTTGAAGCGATTGTACGCTCTGTGGCGTGAGCCTGGCAGGACTGATGATCTCCAAGATCGTTTGACATCCCACTTGATCCCGGTTACAATGATATCCGCTGGGCCCCGCGCGCCCGCAGGCACTCCATGGATCCTGCTATCGTGAGCGGGGACATCCGCACACCGCCGGACTCGGTGTGCCCAGAAAAGGCTTGTATGGCAGGGAGTATCCAAACTGATATGAGTACCATCCGCTTGCTACACCTGGCCGACATTCACATCGGCATGGAAAACTACGGGCGGCTGGATCCGGTTACCGGGCTCAACGGCCGGGTCATGGATTTTCTGCGACGACTGTCTGAAGCCGTCGATTATGCAATCCACAACGAGATCGACCTCGTCATCTTTGCTGGAGATGCATACAGGAACCGCGATCCCAACTCGACCTACCGGCGCGAGTTTGCGCGCCGTATCAAGCGGCTAGCCGATGCTGGCATCCCCGTCGTACTATTGGTGGGCAACCACGATCTGCCGGCGCAGGAGCGTCGCGCCTCCAGCGTCGAGATCTTTCGTACGCTGGAGGTACCCAACGTACTCGTGGGTCGCAACGACAGCCTGCACCAGCTGACAACACGCCGCGGCACGACCATCCAGGTGGCAACGGTCCCCTACCCCGTCCGGCAACGCCTGCTGGCCCGCGAAGAGCACAAGGACAAAACCATCGCCGAACTGGACGCCCTGGTCCAAGAGATCGTGACCGAAAACATCCAGGCCCTCGCCGCCCAAGTGGATCCCAGCCTGCCGGCCGTGTTGGCCGGCCACTTCTCGGTTTCGGAAGCCAAGCTCGGCTCCGAGCGAACCGTGATGCTGGGGCGCGACGTAGTGGTCCTCAAGAGCGTGCTGGCCGATCCGACATGGGACTATATCGCCCTGGGTCACATCCACCGCCACCAATCGCTCAACAACACCCAACACCCCCCGATCGTTTATTGCGGCAGCCTGGAACGGATCGACTTTGGCGAGGAAAAAGAAGCCAAGGGCTTTGTCGTAGCCGAAATCCAGCGTGGTCATACAACGTGGCAATTCCACGAGGTAAACGCTCGTCCCTTCATAACTATCCGTACCGATGTCCGGGACCAAGCCGATCCGCTGAACACAGTGCTCGATGCTATCGCCCAGCACCCGATCAGCGATGCCATCGTGCGCCTGATCGTCCAGGCCACTGCCGAGCAAGAGGATCTTCTTCGCGACGCGGACATTCGACAGGCTTTGGCCGAGGCATATTACATCGCCGGGATTAACAAGGAGATTGAGCGAACCTACCGGCACCGCTTGGGACAAGACTCGCCAGAAGAACTCACACCAGCCGAGTTGTTGTCTCGCTACCTGAAAAGCAGAGAGACGCCACCGGACCGGATCGAACTTTTGTTGCAGCACGCCGAGGAAATCTTTCACAGCGGGGCCTGATGGTCGCTATGGATTTCAACCAGATCGAGCAACGCTTCGAAACCCTCCGCCGGCAACACAGTGCAGGGCGCTTGGACGACCAAGCCTTCCGCTTCGAAGTTGCCAAGCTAATGCTCCGCGATGAAGGCGGCACCTTCTGGATGATCGAAGCCCAGAGCGGAGCATGGTTCCGTAACCGTGGAGAGGGTTGGGAACCAGGAGATCCACACGCCGAACCCCCGGTAGTGCCCGTGGCAGATCGCGGCCGCCTGGGACAAACACGAAGGGCCAGGCGCTTGCTCTTGGCGGGAACGACCGTAGTGGCGTTGCTCGCCGTGATCGCGCTGTGGATGGTCAACCAGGGGATTCTTGCCCGGCCCATTGCCCTGGTTCCGACTGCGACTACCGGCCTTCAAGTCACTATCGCCTCCCCAACAGATGGCAGCGAGGTTACGGTTGGCCAGGAGGTGGCTGTTGAATCGATGGTGTCTTCCCCCTCTGGACTCGAATCAGTTGCCCAGATCCAACTGCTTGCCAATGATCAAACTGTAGACCTGCAACAAGTCCAGGCCAGGATCCAGGACCAACAGACATCGCTGCCCCTATCTCAACCATGGCGGCCCGCAGCCCCCGGCGAGTACCAGTTGACCGTCAGAGCCCTGTCGGGCGAGGGCCAAGCACAGGGCACGGCCTCCATCACGGTGCGCGCCATCGAGGCACCGGCCGAGGCCGTACCCGAACGTGTGTGCACACCCGATGCCAGCTTTTCCGGTGACGTAACCATTGCTCCAGGCACAGTCTTTCCTCCCGGCGCTCGCATGGACAAAGTATGGCAGGTTCGCAATAGTGGCTCGTGTGCGTGGGGTGTAGGCTACGAGTTGGTCTTGGTCGACGGGGAGAATTTAGGAGCGCCCTCTCGGGTACCGATCCCTCCGACTGCCGCCGGTGCATCGGCTGACTTAGCCGTCACGTTCCGGGCTCCCACTACCCCGGGTACCTATGCCAACCTGTGGCAGATGCAAGCCCCCGATGGCCAGTTCTTTGGCCCTAGGCTGGATCTGTCGATCCAGGTGGAGGCGCAAGCTGTAGAAGACTCGCCGCCCCAGGCGCCGACAGGGCTAGCGGCAAACGTGACGCCCAATGGCGAGGCTGTCCGCTTGACCTGGCTCGATCAAGCGGACAATGAAGATGCCTATCGCATCTACCGGGAGGATGTGAATGCCAGCATTGGCTTGGCCCCCGCGGATGCAGAGGTGTTCATTGACCAAGATGTCACCTGCGGTCGCACCTACCGGTATTCCATCGTCGCATTCAATGCCGCAGGTTCCTCCAGCTCCGAACAACCTGTTGAAGTCATCTTTCCTCCCTGCGTGCCCACTGATGCCCCGCCCAACCTCACCCTGACCATCGTGCCCACCCAAGTTGTGGCCAGCCAGCCCTTCACAATCACCTTTGTCGCCGAGGACGACGTGGGCATGGATCTGGTCATCGTCTGGGGCGAAGAAGCCTGGGAGCCGGAGCTGAGCATGGGTCGCATCTTCACCTGCACCACTGCGGTCTGCTCCGGCAACTGGCCACTGACGGTGCCCCTCACCTATACCCTCGTTCCCAGCCCAACCACAGGCGAAGAGATGACACAGACAATCACAACCAGTGCCACCCTCACTGTGTTGGCTCTTGCCCGCGATTCATCGGGCCAGGAGTCTGATCTCGTGCAACAGATCATCGACCTTTTGCGGCCGGAACAGCCAATCCAACCCTGATTCTGTAATAATCGACCGCATCGCACGTCTTCTATGGTAGAGCGGTGCCGCGCTTGCCTTCACGGCAACCGGTCTTGTGTTTTCATCCGAAACAAGTATAATCGAAAGCCCGCAATACTCCCAGGGATGCACAAGACAGAGTCCATGTAGGATTGTGTCCCTGGGCTACGGGCGGAGAGCGTACTGGGAGATACAATGCTCAAACGCTGGCAGTTCTGGCTCGGAGTTGGTATCAGTGCCATCTTTGTTTACCTGGCACTGGACGGACTGGACCTGAGCCAAGTCTGGTACTACATCAAGACTGGCAACTACTGGTGGCTGATCCCCAGCGTCGCCATCTATTTCTTTGGCGTCTGGGCACGCACCTGGCGCTGGCACTATATGCTGCGCGCCATCAAACCCATTCCCCTTGGACAGCTGTTCCCGGTAGTGTGCATCGGCTACATGGGCAACAATATCTATCCCGCACGCATTGGCGAGCTCCTCCGGGCCTACGTGCTCAAGCGCAAAGAGGATGTAGCCATCGGTGCCAGTTTGGCTACCATTCTCGTTGAGCGCATCTTTGACGGCGTGACGATGTTGCTATTCGTGTTCATTGGACTGCCGCTTGCGCCCTTTGTCCCTGACTCGTGGCGCCGTTTTGTGA
>JASFOV010000474.1:0-4202 GCA_050116355.1 Anaerolineae bacterium | reverse complement strand
CTATGGCAGCGTGGCGTGCGCGTGACCACCGCCGCCCCCGCATTGGCTCGCGACGTGGCCGTGACCACGCTGGGCCTGATGATCGTGGGACTGAAGCGCATCTGGCCCTTGGGCCAGCACGTGCGGGCGGGCGGTTGGCGGACAAGCCCCTACTGGCCCTCGCGGGAACTGTATGCCAAGAAGGTGGGTATCATCGGCGCCAGCCATGTCGGGCGGCATGTGATCGAGTTGCTGCGGCCCTTTGGCGCGCAGGTGCTGCTGTATGATCCCTATGTCTCCGAGGAGGCCGCTGCCGAACTGGGTGTGGCCAAAGTCGAGTTGGACGATCTGCTGCGCCAGGCGGACGTTGTCTCCTTGCATGCCCCAGCCAAACCGGAGACCCACCATATGCTGGACGCCGGCCGGCTGGCGCTGATGAAGGACGATGCGCTGCTGATCAATACCGCCCGGGGCTCACTCATCGACGAGGTGGCTCTCATTGCCGAGCTGCGCCGGGGGCGTTTTTTCGCTTTTCTGGATGTGACCGACCCGGAGCCGCCAGCGGCCGACAGCCCGCTGCGCCACTTGGACAACGTGGTCGTTACCCCCCACCTAGCAGGCTGCATCGAGGATTGTGGCCGTCTGAGCGAGATGGCCGTCGAGGAACTGCGTCGCCATTTTGCCGGTGAGCCGCCCCTCTACGAGGTGACGGCTGAAATGCTGGCCCGGATTGCATGAGGAGGGGGATTCTGTGACCGCGGGTGAGGAAGCTGGCGGCACCCTGCGTCTGGTACGTGGTACGCCCAACGCCAACGGGGCCGAGGCTGCTCAATTGTACCTGCTGGTTGGTGATGTCACCACGGCTCCTATCCAGCGCATCATACCAGCGGACGGTGTGAGCCTGCCACCAGCGCCCAAGCTAGCGGGACAACCCTTCCGGCTTTCGATCCTGCACTTTAATGATCTACACGGTCAGATATCGCGGGCGATGCCGTACGGCAATCAAGCTGTCTTTTCGCGCATGGTCTGGCGGGTGAAGGAACTGCGCCGGGGATGCCGAACCGATCCGCACCGGGCGGTCCTGTTCCTGTCGGGGGGCGATGATCTGGCCGGGGCGGTCTTGGGCGAACTCCTGGGTCATGACCCGGCTTCGTACGTCGTCCATGCCGGCTACTACCTCTATTCGGCGGCTGGCGTCGATGCCGGGGTGGTGGGTAACCATGATCTTGAGGTCGGATCTGGCCTGTTGGCACATGCCATCGAACATGCGTCTCGCTTTCCCTTGCTGTCAGCCAACTTGTGTGCATCACCGCCGCTGGCCCGGCAGGTCCATCCGGCTGCCTTGTTGGCGGTCAAAGGGGTGCGGGTAGGCATCATCGGTTTGACCACCTCGGCCGAAGTTGCATGTGTAGCGGGCGATGATTTTCGCATTGTACATCCCGTGATCGCCCTGCAGAACCTGTTGCCGGCCTTGCGGCCGCTGTGTGACGTTCTGCTCGTCCTAAGCCACCTGGGCCGCAGCTTGGCCTCTAGCAGCGCCACCACCCGCGATGCGGGCGATGTGGAGTTGGCCGAGAGTCTGCCGGCGGGCAGCGTCCACCTCATCATCGGCGGGCACACCCACGAAGCACTCAACGAGTACGGGCTGAGTGTCGCCAATCTGGTGAACGGTATTCCCATTCTCCAGGCGGGGACGATGGGCCGCTACCTGGGGGAAGTGGACCTCACGATCCATCCGAGCGCCGTAGGCCGTCCTCGCGTATCGGTCGATAGCGTGCGTCTGACGCCCACCGCCGACCTGCCGGTGGACGATGACTTTGAGCGCGAACAGGTGCAACCTTTGTTGGAACGAGCCAAGCCGCTGCGGGCTCGGAGCCTGGGCCAGGTGGCAGACCATCCCGACTTGACGACTGAGGCGGTGCAGGGTGGCTTTGCTGTCCGCGAGCTGGCCCTGGCCAACCTGATCTCCGACGCGCTGGTGGCTGGCTGCCGGGCAGCCGGTCACCCGGTCGATCTGGCAGCTATTGATGCCTCCAGTATCCACTGTGGTCTGCCGGTTGGCGGCGAACTGACTTTTGGCGACTGGTTCAAGCTGATGCCCTATGCTGACACCATCCGGCTCTACCGGCTGACGGGCCGGCAGCTGGCGGCGTTGTTGGATGACAATGCCCGGCGCGCCGACCGGTTTGGTGAGCCCCATGTGGAGCGTGGCTTTCTGCAATTCAGTCGCCAGGTGCGCTATGCCGTCGAACTGAGCGAGTGCCGTCGCGCTGCCAGCGCTGTCCAGGTCACGGTGGATGGCCAGTCCCTGGACCAGCAACTTGATCGGGTATTTGTCATGGCCTGTACCAGTTTTGTGCGCGAAGCGGCCAAACCCTGGGAGCGATATGCCGCCCGCACCCTTGACCTGCCCGTCCTAGACACGCTGGGTTCGTCCTATGCCGACATCGATCTGTTGGTGCGCGACCTGCTCATCGCCCACCTGCGCACCCATGGCGGCGCGACGGAGGAAGCGGGCGCCCGGCGGGACGGCCGGCTGCGCATGCTATAGGCTGGTTCGGTCTTCGAACAGCCTTGCCAGGAGGGAACACACGATGCAGAATCAGATCCTCATCGAAAATGGCGCGATTGTCACCGTGGACGACCGCCAGCGGGTCCTGGACCCCGGCTACTTGTTCATCGAGAACGACCGGATCGCTGCCGTCGGGGCTGGGGAGGCTCCGGCCCGGGTACGCGCCCAGGCGGAGACGATCCTCGACGCTCGCCACATGGCAGTCATGCCCGGCATGGTCAACAGCCATACCCATCTGTTCCAGACGTTCATCCGGGGGCTGGCTGACGACAAACCATTGCTCGACTGGCTGGCGGCGGCCATCTGGCCGGTGGCCCAGGCGCTGACCGAGGAAGAAGCTCACCTGGCGGCAAAGGTGGGTTTGGTCGAAAATATCCGCAGTGGAGCCACCGCGGTCATCGATCACCAATACGTGCACACCGATCCGGCCAACGATGATGGCGTGTGCCGGGCAGCCATAGATACTGGGGTGCGGTTGCTGTTGGCCCGGGGCTGGGCCGACATGGACTATCCGCCGCCCTTTATGGAAACACCGGAGGTGATCGTCGATGAGACCACCCGTCTTTTCAAGACATGGCACAACCAGGGCGATGGGCGGGTGCGCGTCGAGTTCGGGCCGTTGATCCCCTGGGGCTGCTCCGACGAGACCATGCGCCGCACCTACGCCCTGGCCCAGGCGTGGGGTGTGGGCACGCACATCCATATCGCCGAGACCCAGACCGAGGTCGACATCAACCTGGAGAAACGTGGCAGCCGCCACGTGGAGTGGTTGGCTGAGCTGGGCATCTTGGGCCCGGATGTGCAACTGGTGCACAGCGTCTGGCTGGACGAGGAGGAGATCGAGATGGTGGCCCAGCACGGGGCCGTGATCGTCCACTGTCCGGTCAGCAATATGTACCTGGCCTCGGGTGTGGCCCCGGTGCCTACGATGCGCGCCAAGGGGATACCGGTGGCCCTGGCCACCGACGGTCCGGGCAGCAACAACAGCCAGGACATGTTGGAAGTGCTCAAGACGACGGCCCTCCTGCACAAGGTTTCGAGCCTGGATGCCATGGTCCTCCTGCCGGAGGATGTGCTGTGGATGGCCTGCCGTGGGGGAGCCGCTGCCTTTGGCCAGTCCGGGCAGATCGGCTCGCTGGAAGTGGGCAAGAAAGCCGATGTCGTCGTGGTCGACCTGGATACACCAGGCGCCATGCCGGTCCACCGGCCGCCGTCGGCGCTGGTCTACAATGCCAATGCCGGGGAAGTGGATACGGTCCTGGTTGACGGCCGGATCCTGATGCGCGATCGCGAGATCCTATGCGTCGATGAAAAGGCCCTGCTGGCCGAAGCGCGAGCCGCCTGCGGTCGCCTTTTTGAGCGGGCCGGCGTGGTTGTGGATGGCGGTGCATGATCGAATTGCTGGATTCACAGAGGAGGGAGAATCTCTATGTTGTCTGATCGCCGACTGGGTCGTATCTTTCACCCCTCAGGCCGGGCCTTGATCGTGGCCATGGATCATGGCCTGTTGGACGGTCCGTGCCGGGGCTTGGAGGATCCGGCCAAGACCCTGGCCAAGATCGTCGCCGGTGGGGCCGATGCGGTGCTCACCTCGTATGGTATCGCCCGGCGGTTTGCCCGGGAGCTGGCGCCCCTGGGGCTCATCCTGCGT
>JASFOV010000473.1:0-4207 GCA_050116355.1 Anaerolineae bacterium | reverse complement strand
AGACCCAGTGAAGAGTGCCCCGGACCTTGCGCCCGTCCGGTGAGCCGCCGCCGCGGGTCGCCGGATCATAGGTGCAGTGTAGTTCCAAGACTTTGTCCGTCTGTTCATCCTTCACGACGTCGACGACGGTTACATAATAGGCGTGCTTGAGTCGGACTTCGCGTCCGGGAGCCATTCGGAACCATTTCTTGGGCGGATCCTCGCGAAAATCCTCTCGCTCGACATAAAGGACACGAGAGAAGGGTACCTGACGTGCGCCCATACTGTCATCTTCAGGATTGTTGACGGCCTCCAACTCCTCGACTTGTTCCTCTGGATAGTTTACGATCACTACGCGGAGGGGATCGAGGACGCCCATGACGCGTGGCGCGCGCTTGTTCAGATCTTCCCGGATACAATGTTCGAGGAGGGCGATATCCACCATGCTCTCTTTTTTAGCCACGCCGATGCGTTCCAAGAATGTGCGGATTGACTCTGGTGTGTAACCCCGCCGGCGCAGGCCCGCGATGGTAGGCATCCGTGGATCATCCCACCCTTCAACCAGTCCCTCTTCCACGAGTCGAAGCAAGTAGCGCTTGCTGAGGACCGTATGGCTCAAGTTAAGCCGCGCAAACTCGATCTGCTGCGGATGGTAGATCCCCAACGCATCCAGGAACCAATCGTATAAAGGCCGGTGATCCTCGTAGGCCAGGTCGCACAACGAGTGGGTGATACCCTCGATCGAGTCCGACTGACCATGCGCCCAGTCGTACATGGGATAGATGCACCATTTGTCTCCGGTTCGGTGGTGGCTAGCGTGGAGAATACGGTACATGACCGGGTCGCGCATGTTCATGTTTCCCGATTGCATGTCGATCTTGGCGCGCAAAACATGTTCGCCTTCCTCGAACTTGCCCATTCTCATCTGTTCAAATAGCTCGAGATTTTCCTCGATGCTCCGATTGCGGTAGGGACTATCCTTGCCCGGGTCGCCAAAAGCCCCCCGGTACTCCTTGATCTCTTCCGGTGTTAGACTGTCGACGTAGGCCTTGCCCTCTTTGATCAGCTTGACGGCCCATTGGTACAACTGTTCAAAGTAGTCGGAAGCATAGTACTCGCGATCCCCCCAATCAAATCCAAGCCAGTGGATATCCTCCCTGATCGTCTTGACGTATTCTGTCTCTTCCTTGACCGGATTTGTGTCATCGAAGCGCAGATTGCACAATCCCCCATACTGCTCCGCTGTGCCGAAATCGATGTTGATGGCTTTCGCATGGCCGATATGCATATAGCCGTTTGGCTCCGGCGGAAAGCGAGTATGTACGCGTCCGTCAAACCGGCCAGATGCCAAGTCTTGGTCGATCATTTCCCAGATAAAGTTGGTAGTATCGGTTGTGTCGCCGTCTGTCATGCCTATCGTTCCTTTCTCGTGCGATTGGTGTCTGTGATCGGGCCGTTCTGGCATCTACTGCATAGGGGCTAAGGCCCCAAGGCCTTGGTCCAGACGCGCCAATGTGCGCTTTTGGCCCAGGATCGCCAGTGTCTCAAACAATGGTGGGGCAACTTTTTTGCCGCTGACAGCGATTCGGATCATGCCCAGCAACTGTCCAACCTTGAGTTCCAGCCCGTTTGCCAGATCACGCAAGGCGGTTTCAATCGGTCCGGCTTCAAAGGTCGGAAGGGTGGCCAGAACCTGCCGGGCCTGCAGGAGAGCCTGGTATGACTCGGCCGCGGTCATCTTCTTGCCGATGAGCAGGCTGGTCTCGTAATCGATATGATCCTCGAAGAAGAAGTCGAGCCAATCTACTGCCTCAGCCAAAGTCTTGAGTCGCTCCTGGACAAGGGGCACCATGGGCAGTAAATCGCCCGGCGTGACTGCGTATCCAGCAGCTGCCAGGAAGGGTACCAGCCGCCCGGCCAAGTCTGTGGTCTCCATATGGCGAATATAGTGGGCATTCATCCACTCTAGTCGGTCGTAGGAAAACCGCGCCGGAGAATTGTTGATGCCATCCAGGCCAAAATAGCGGACCAACTCGTCGCGGCTAAAGATCTCGGTCTTGTCGTCGTAGCTCCAACCAAGGCGTGCCAGGTAATTGACCATAGCTTCGGGCAGGTAGCCCTGGCGGCGAAAGTCGCGCACCTCGACGCCCCCATGACGTTTGCTCAACTTACCCTTACCTGTAGGCGCCAGGATCAAGGGCAGGTGTGCGTACACGGGAAGTTGCCAGCCGAGCGCATCGTACAGCAAGACATGTTTGGGAACGGAAGGCAACCATTCATCGCCACGCATGATATGGCTGATCTTCATCAAGTGATCGTCAACTACGTTCGCCATGTGATAGGTAGGATAGCCGTCGCTCTTGAGCAAGACGAAATCGTCGAGTGTTCCGTTTTCCACCACGATTGTACCGTACAGCTCGTCGTGAAAGCTGGTTTGGCCTTCCACAGGCGCTTTGAAGCGAACTACCGGGGTGATGCCTTGAGCCTCGTACGCGGCTCTCTGGTCTGCGGTTAGATGGCGGCAATGCCGGTCGTAGCCTACATCTTGCTTGTTCTTGCGTTGTTCCTCTCGCATGGCCGCCAGCCGCTCCGGCGAGCAATAACACCGGTAGGCGTGTCCTTCTCTCAATAGCTGGCTGGTGTAGCGCTCGTAGAGGTGCAAACGTTCTGACTGGAAGTAGGGGCCACAATCCCCGCCCACCTCCGGGCCCTCATCCCATTCCAGGCCGAGCCAACGGAGGCTGGCAGTCAGGTCAGGTACCGCCTCCGGATTGTAGCGTGTGCGATCGGTGTCTTCCACGCGTACTATGAATCTGCCCGCATGATGGCGGGCAAACAGCCAATTGAATAGGGCCGTACGCGCCGACCCCACATGAAAGTAGCCCGTTGGACTGGGCGCAATGCGAACGCGCACAGCTTTCTCAATCACAACCTGCCTCCTGTCACTCCTGTAATCGCTGGAAGAGGCTTGCTTCGCCGGCCCAAGTATACCACAATTCCAAAAGAGCGCAACCTCACTCGTTGAGCTCTGGGGTTACTCTCTTGCGTCCGGCGCCAGCCGTGATAATGCGAGGGGAAAAACCCAGAGCGGTCCAAAAAGCCTCTGCTTGCTGATTGCCTGACACGTAGCGCAGGGAGATATCCTCAACACCCTGCTGGGCGAAGTACCGGGTCAGCTGAGCGACCAACTGGGAGCCAATCCCTTGACGGCGGTGATTCTCATGTACAAATGCTTGATCGATCTGGCCCGCTCGTGCCGGGACATACCGTTTGTTGGTCACAATCCTTCCGAAAATGATGCCAATGATGCCCTCCCGCTCATGCTCGGCGACGAGGGCACAAACTTGAGGATCTCGCAGGCGGCCCGCCAGCTGGCCTTTGAGATTGGCACGGGCTTCATCCGTCATGCGCCACAGGTCGGGGTTGGATGCCTCCAGGTGATCTTGTAGTTTGTGAACCAAGTCAGCCACCGTCGCAAGGTCGGCTGGCAAGGCGGCTCGGATGACATACTTTGCTTCCATCGTCTATTCGTCTACCTGATTCTGGCTGTGAGCCCAGGTGCCGGCAGTGCCGGATTGTTCTGGTTGAATGGAGAGACAGGTTGGCCGGAGTACTTGATATTCCTACAGGCCAGCCGGCCTCGTGGGTCAGGTTGGAGAGCCTTGGGCTCGGCCTTCAGATCAGCGATGAGCCCGTCTTGGCTACGGGCCAAGTGGACTGCTGGAGCGCTCTCAGTCAAACTCCAGCTTCTTGTGCCGCATGGCAACGCTTTCCACCAGGCCCATGCTAACCATCAACGTGAGAAAAGAACTACCACCGTAGCTGAAGAAGGGCAGGGGGATGCCGGTCACTGGCATCAGGCCCAGATTCATGCCAATGTTGACCGCGCTCTGGAAGAGGATAACCGCTGCGACGCCCGTGGCGATCAGGCGGCCAAAGGTATCCCGCGACTGTTCTGCAACGCGCAAGGTTCGCCACAGAATAAAGACCAGTAGGGCCATCATGACCACGGTCCCCAAAAAGCCGAGTTCCTCGGCGGTCACAGCAAAGATAAAGTCGGTGTGCCGGACCCTCAGGAAGTGTAGCTGGCTCTGGGTGCCTTGCGCAAATCCTTTACCGACCCAGCCTCCAGATCCAATGCTGACCAGCGCGTGGTAGGAATTGAAATAGGAGTCGGGATCGCTAGCCGGATTGACAAAAACCAGAAGCCGTTGCTTCATATAGTCTT
>JASFOV010000472.1:0-4218 GCA_050116355.1 Anaerolineae bacterium | reverse complement strand
CTCGACGCAGCACAGCATCATGTGTGGTAGGCGAAATGCTGGCGGCCATCAGGCAGATACAGACCTGTCACCTTGGCCTCTGCGCCGGGCCCACGCATGATGCTGTGCTGCGTCGAGCGGCTTAGCCGCCCACCTAAGTTGACGGTCAGCCACTCCAGCCGGCTGTCGCGATCCAGCAGAGCTGTCTGGGACCGCAAGTCGTAGACGTGCCGGCCCAGATCTTGTGTGTTGATAAACTGTACGCGAGCGCCATCGCCGACATAGAGCTCAGTCACTCCACCAAAGTAGGTCGTGGGGCACGCATCGCAGCCCATCGACAACAGCTCTGAGACCAGGGTCACCTCGCTGCCCGACTCGGCGACCAAGACGGTGGGCGCCATGATGGCCAGGCTGGGCATCTCCTGCCATAACACCGCGACAAAAGGCAACTCGACGCGGACGTTCTTGGGCACGTATAGAAATGTGCCGCCCGCCCAGAAGGCAGCATGCAGCGCCGTGTGTTTGTCGGTCGTGGCCGGCACAGCCTCGCCCATGAAATACCGTTTTACCAGATCCGGATGTTCGCGTACCGCCGTCTCCATATCGGTCCAGATTACCCCCTGGGCCCGGATCTCGTCGGCTAGGTCGACGTGGACCTGGGACGAGTCACGCTGCACTTTGAGGCCGGCTCGCTGGCCATAGACGGCGAGCGCGTTCCGTAGCTTGGGCGGCATCGCCTCCAGGTCAGCCCCCGGGGCCTGGGGCGGCGCATAGGGGATCAACTCCTCCCATTTCAGCTTACGCAAATCGGTCCGCCGCCAGAATGGCGCCTCCATTTCCTGGTAGTGGTACCATCCCTCGTAGCGCTTCTCCAGCAGCCAGCTGGGCTCATCCCGGCTGGCGGAGAGAGACTCGAGCGCGTCTTGGGTGAAGCCCTGTGCGGGCAAGGCTATCTTTTTTTCTTCAGTAACTGCAATTTCGCTCACGTTCTTTACCCCATTCGATCACATAGCATGGCCAGCCACCGGAGCCGGATTGGCTGACACGGAGGACGACCATGCAGACAAGTCCCGACCGGCTCAGCCCACCGAACCTTCCATCTCCAACTGGATCAAGCGGTTCATCTCGACTGCATACTCCATCGGCAGCTCTTTGACGATCGGTTCGATAAAGCCGTTGACGATCATCATCATCGCCTGTTCTTCCGATATGCCGCGGCTCTGGAGATAGAAGAGTTGCTCGTCGCTGACCTTGCTGACGGTCGCCTCGTGGCTAATGGCGGCATCCTGCTCGTCGATCTCCATCACCGGATAGGTGTCTGAGCGCGAGTTTTCATCCAGGATGAGGGCATCGCAGATCACGTTGCTCTTGGCCCCTTCCGCCCCTGGATGGACCTTGACCAAGCCCCGGTAGCCGGCCCGACCGCCGCTCTTGCTGATCGACTTGGCCGTAATGCTCGACGTGGTATGGGGCGCCCCATGGATCGCTTTGGCGCCAGCGTCCTGATGCTGTCCCTTGTTGGCAAAAGCGATGGACAGGATCTCGGCCTTGGCGCCGCGGCCCATCATAAACACGGAAGGGTACTTCATGGTCAGCTTGCTGCCTAGGTTACCATCGACCCATTCCATGGTCGCATCCTCATAAGCCAATGCGCGCTGCGTCACCAGGTTGTAGACGTTGTGGCTCCAATTCTGGATGGTCGTATAGCGCACGCGCGCGCCCTTTTTGACGATGATCTCGATGACGCCCGAGTGGAAGGAATCGGTGCTGTAGGTGGGCGCCGTGCAGCCCTCCACATAGTGTACCTGCGACCCCTCATCGGCGATGATCAGCGTCCGTTCGAACTGCCCCATGTTCTGGGCATTGATGCGGAAATAGGCCTGCAACGGAATCTCGACCTTGACGCCCGGCGGGATATAGACAAAGCTACCTCCGCTCCAGACGGCGGTGTTCAAGGCCGCGTATTTGTTGTCCGCCGGCGGTACGACGGTACCAAAGTACTCTTTGTACACATCCTCGTACTCGCGTAGGCCGGAATCGCTATCGAGGAACACAACCCCCTGGCGCTCCCACTCCTCTTTCAGGCTGTGGTACACCGCCTCTGATTCATACTGGGCGCCGGCCCCGGCCAGGAACTTGCGCTCGGCCTCGGGAATGCCCAAGCGATCGAAGGTGCGCTTGATATCGTCAGGCACGTCATCCCAACTGCGCCCCTGCTCCTCGACCGGCTTGATATAGTAGTAGATGTCGTCGTGATCGAGCTTGCTCAGGTCTCCGCCCCAGGTGGGGACCGGCTTGGCGTAGAAGGTATCCAGCGCCTTGTGGCGCATGGCGCGCATCCAATCCGGCTCACCCTTCATCCACGAGATCTCGTCGACGATCTCGTGATCGAGCCCTTTGCGGCTCTTGAACACATAATTCTCTTCGTCGCGGAACCCGTACTTGTACTGATCGAGGTCCACGCCCAGAACGACGTTATCTGCCATGGTTTGATCCTTTCTACATTGAGCAGAAGAACCGATGAATGTCTGTCTGCCCGGTTCGTTCCGCCTTAGCCCCTCATCCGGTCAGGTCTATAGCGCCTGACGCACCCAGTCGTAGCCCTTTTCCTCAAGCTCTAGAGCCAATTCGGGCCCGCCGGACATCACGATGCGGCCGTCGACCAGGATATGCACGTACTCGGGCTTGATATAGTTGAGGATACGTTGGTAGTGGGTGATGACCAGTACGCCCAGATTGGGACTGATCAACTCATTGACACCCTCCGAGACAATGCGCAGGGCATCGATATCCAGGCCCGAGTCAGTCTCATCCAGTACCGCGATCTCGGGCTGCAGCATAGCCATCTGCAGAATCTCCATCCGCTTCTTCTCGCCGCCCGAGAACCCCTCGTTCAAGTAGCGGCGGGCAAAGCTGGTATCCATCTTGAGCATAGCCATTTTTTCTTTGAGCAACTTGCGGAATTCGCGCATCGACATGCCGGAACGCCGGCCGTTGCCATTGCCGGCCGCGTCCGGTTTCTCGTACCGAGCGTTGATGGCAGTCCGCAGGAAATTCGCCACACTCACGCCCGGAATCGCGCTGGGATACTGGAAGGCCAGAAACATGCCCATTCGCGAGCGTCCGTCGGGGGAGAGCTCAACGATATTCTCACCCTTGAACCAAATCTCGCCTTCGGTCACCTCGTAGGCAGGATGGCCCATCAGCGTATTGGCCAGCGTGCTCTTGCCCGAGCCGTTGGGCCCCATAATGGCGTGGATCTCGCCCTTGTTGACCTCGAGGTTGAGTCCCTTGAGGATCTCCTGACCCTCGACTTCTACATGAAGATTCTTGATTACTAGATCAGCAGTCATCTGTAATTCACTCCTTCTCACTTCTCTTTTGCAATGGTAAACTGGCAGCCCCGATGCCCATCCAACACACACTGGGTCAACTTGACGCCTGATTCTAATAGACGGGCCATCACCTGCCGCTCCATCTCGCACACGGCCCGGTTCTCCACGGCGACGTTCTGGTAGGGGCAACCGTATTCCCGCAGGACATAGCCGTCGCGCTGGCGTTCGATCTCGACAGTGACGCCGCGCTGATCCAACAGCTCCGCCCAGGCCATCACCCGATCCGTCAGCTCCCGTCCCCAAACCTGATCGCTATACAGGTCAGCGAGCCGGCCACTCACCCGCTTGAGGACGCCTTGCAGGGCATCTGGCCCTTGGGACTCTGCGACTTCCTCCAGGAGCAGCTTGGCCAGATCGCCGTAGTCTTTGTAGAACAGGTTGTGCGCTTCCGGCGTCACCGAATACACATAGTGCGGGCGCCCGACGCCTTCCCGCACCTTTTCGGCGCGGATCGCGCCCCGCGACTGCAGCTGGGTCAGGTGCAATCGTACCGCTGAGGCGGTCACGCCCAAATCAGAGGCCACATCCTTGATGGTGGCCTTGCCGCGTAGCTGTATTGACTTGAGCACCCGGCCAGCCGGTGTGCTCGAAAACTCCCACCCGTAGGTCATCGATCTTCACTGCCTTTCTTACCAAGCCATAATACCACAGCGAATGAATTTAGTCAAATAATACTAACTAAATTCCCAAAAAAGGTGACCAAGATCTCCTGCCGTAGCGCCAATTTGTGTGAAACTGCACGCTATTTCAACCTATTTCCACCATTATCTATGAATACGGTCGCCTTCCTGGACCGCGGCGAGCATGCGCAGACGATATCGCAGTCAACTACCGATTTTTAACC
>JASFOV010000471.1:0-4235 GCA_050116355.1 Anaerolineae bacterium | reverse complement strand
TTTTTTATCCCAGCAACAATAGTGTGATCCTCATGGGCGTCAACAAGGACACCGCCCCCAAGGTTCTGGGAATCCTGCGTAGCGTGTCGGCCGTGGCTGCCGTCCTGGGGACTGCCATGGTCGGCATTTTTGTGGTCGGTTTGCAGATCGGCTCGTTGCGTATTCCAGCGTGGGGGTATCGCACCACTCTCTATGTCGCCGCTGGCATAGTGATCGCTGGCAGCGTCTTGGCTGTGCGCAATGGGTTCGGTCGCGACAAAGGGGTGCAGCGGGAGAAACGCAAGGTTGTCTTTCGCCAGCAGTATTGGCTGTACTACGTCCTTACCTTTTTGATGGGCGTGCGAAGACACATCTTTACGACATTTGCCATCTTTATGTTGGTCCAGATCTACGACGTGCCGGTACAGATGACGGCGACCCTGTTGCTGGTCAACAACCTGATCGGCATCCTCTCCTCAACATTGTTGGGGTACCTGGTAGCCCGCCTGGGTGAACGGTTGGTCTTGACCATCAACTTTGCCGGTCTTATCGGTGTCTTTCTCGGCTATGCCTACATCGAGTATGTGCCGGTGCTCTTTGCCCTCTTTGTGCTGGATCATGTCTTTTTCGGGTTCAATCTCGCTGTCGAATCCTACTTCCAAAAGATAGCGCTATCGCCAGAGGAGATTACCAGCAATGTCAGCATGGCTCAAACCATCAATCACGTCTCGGCCCTGATCATACCGGTATTGGGCGGCTTGTTGTGGGAGTTTGTCTCTCCATCGGCTCCCTTTCTAGTCGGTGTGGGCGTAGCCATTATCTCGCTGGTACTGGTCCAGTTTATCCGTATCCGACCGGTGCGGTCGCCTGTGCCGATCATTGAGTAGCTCAGGGCCGGGAGGCAAGGTGATAGGACTTGGCCCTGCCATGCATCTTGTGGTAGAATAGCACCACTCTTGACAACAACTTGTTTTCGTTCTTGTGAAATCTACGTTCATCGATCGATGCGGAAGGAGAAAAGGAAAATGACATCCGATCTGGATCAACTCTGCGTCACGACCATCCGTACGCTGGCTATGGACGCCGTGCAGAAGGCCAATTCGGGCCATCCGGGCATGCCCATGGGTATGGCGGATGCGGCCTATGTCCTCTGGACCCAGTTTTTGAAGCACAATCCATCGGATCCTGCTTGGCCCGATCGGGACCGGTTCGTCCTGTCGGCGGGTCATGGTTCGATGTTGCTCTATAGCTTGCTCCATTTGACTGGCTATGATCTGCCCCTGGAACAACTGAAGCAGTTCCGCCAATGGGAGAGCATGACCCCCGGTCATCCTGAGTACGGCGATACCCCCGGCGTCGAGACCACCACCGGTCCCTTGGGACAGGGCTTTGGCAATGGCGTCGGCCTGGCGCTGGCCGAAGCGATGCTAGCGGCCGAATTCAACCGTCCCGGCTTTGATGTCGTCGATCACTATACTTATGGCATCGTCAGTGACGGCGATCTCATGGAGGGCATCTCACACGAGGCGGCATCGCTGGCTGGTCATCTAGGGTTGGGCAAGCTCATCTACCTCTATGATGACAATCATATCACCATCGAGGGTGAGACGTCTCTGGCCTACAGCGACGACGTTCCAGGGCGGTTCGAGGCCTACGGCTGGCATGTCCAATCGGTTGATGGTCACGACCGGCTGGCCGTGGCCGAAGCACTCCAGCAGGCCCGTGCCGAGAGCGAACGACCCTCACTCATCGTATGCCGTACGCACATCGGGTATGGCAGTCCCAACAAACAGGACACGGCCCAGGCCCATGGTGAGCCGTTGGGTTCAGATGAGGTGCGGCGGACCAAAGAAGCCTACAATTGGCCACCCGGTGCCCAGTTCTATATTCCCGACCTAGTACTGGCCCGCTTCCGCGAAGCCGTGGCCATCGGTGCTACGGCCCAAGAAGCCTGGGATGACCTGTTTGGCCGGTATGCGGAGGAGTATCCCGAGTTGGCGGCTGACTGGGAACGGCGTATGGCCGGGGAATTGCCGGCCGGCTGGGAGGAGACCCTCCCCCAGTTTTCGCCCGAAGATGGACCCATTGCCACGCGGGCGGCGGGTGGCAAGATCATGGCCTCCATTGCTCCTGGCTTGCCGGAATTGGTGGGCGGTTCGGCCGACCTGCACCCCTCGACCAAGACCTATATGAGCGCATATCCAGCTGTCCAGAAGGGAGCGTACGCGGGACGCAACCTCCACTTTGGCGTCCGCGAGCACGCCATGGGCGCTATGGTTAGCGGCCTGGCCCTCCACGGCGGCTTCCGGGCTTTTGCCAGCACCTTCTTTGTCTTTAGCGACTATATGCGGCCAGCCATACGCTTGGCGGCTCTGATGAAGCTGCCGGTGATCTATGTCTTTACGCATGACAGCATCTTTGTCGGCGAGGACGGACCAACCCACCAACCGGTCGAACAGGCGGCCAGCCTGCGAGCCATGCCCGGATTGACGCTGCTCCGCCCGGCCGACGCCAACGAGACGGTCGCCGCGTGGCGCGCCATACTTGAATATCGCGAGGGTCCGGTCGCGTTGCTGCTGACCCGGCAGAAGCTGCCCATCCTGGAAGAAGCCAGGGCCGAGGGTGTGGCCCGGGGCGGCTATATCATCCGCGATGCGGAAGCGCCGGATTTGATCCTGATGGCGACGGGTTCCGAGGTCGAGGTGGTTTTGGAGGCGCAAGCGTGCCTGGCGGAGGATGGGATCGCCGCCCGCGTCGTATCGATGCCCAGCTGGGAACTGTTCGAGGCCCAGCCACAATCCTACCGGGAGACGGTGCTGCCGCCAAGCGTGACCGCGCGCCTGGCTGTCGAAGCCGGGGTGCCGCAGGGCTGGGAGCGGTACGTGGGTAGCCAGGGGGCAATCATGGGGCTGGAGCGCTTTGGTGCCTCCGCTCCGTACAAGGTGCTGGCCCAGGAGTTTGGATTCACAGCCGAGGCGGTCGCCGCCCGGGCCCGGGAGGTTTTGGGCTAGTATAGGGTGCTGGATATATCAGGGCCAGCCCAGAGAGGCTGGCCTTTTTCGATCGGCTTGGCCGGGCTCTATTTCCGCCCCGGTGTACACTGCTCCAACGCTCGGACATCATTACAGCCACCAGTTTCTAGTTATGTCAAATTGTGTTCGCCTGATACTCTTTTGGGATGTAGGTTGCACGTCAGCGCTGCTGCAGCACGGATCTCAACTGCCCAGGGGGCGCTTGCTGGGGATGCCGCTGCGGCGTGGATAGCGCTCTGGTGTGGGGGATTGTTTCTCGATGATAACCAACGAACGATCCTGAGGCAAGCCTGGCAGCTCAACCGGTACGACACGGCGTAGCTCTCCGCCCAGGATGTGGATAGCTGTTTCGGCGGACCATGCCTCGGCGGCGCCGGCCTCGCCCTTCTGAGCCACAACCCAGGCGCCCATTTTGCAGAACGGCAGCGTGTATTCGGCCACTACCGGCATTTCGGCCACAGCCCGGACGAGTACCAGATCGTACCGCTCGCGGTGATCTGGGACATGAGCCAACTCTTCCGCGCGGGCCTTGATGGGTGTAACCCGCTTCAGCCCCAACTGGGCGACAATATGCTCCAGAAACGTCACCTTTTTGCCTGTCGCTTCCAGCAGCGTCAACTGTGTGGCTGGATAGACGAGCTTGAGCGGAATGCCGGGAAACCCCGCCCCGGCTCCGACGTCGATGGCGCGCGCGCCGGGGCGCTGGAGCGCAGAGCGCGTTTCGTCTGCTAGCAGACACGACAGGGAATCGACAAAGTGCCGGATCTGCACTTGCTCGTAGCCGGTGATGGCCGTCAGGTTGAACTTTTGGTTCCAGGCAACTAGCTCTTGGTAATAGGTCTGAAATGCAACAAGTTGAGCATCGCTCAATTGTAGGCCCAGAGCCCGAGATCCTGCTGTCAATCGCTGCATCATGATCGATCCGAGTATTCTGTGGAGAACTTTTGGTGACTATGGATCACTGCGCTGCGGTTCGGGGTTCTCCAGCAAAAAGCCCTCCCGGCGAAAACGCACCAGGAGGGCCGGATGTGCCATTCATCCTGCGCTAGCGCTGGATGTGCATGGGCATGATGACGCATAAGAAATTCTCACTATCGGTCGGTCGGATCAATCCCGGGCTGGCGGGTGAGCTCGTCTCCAGGATCACCTCCGGTGTCCCGGCCACCGAGAGGGCGTCGATCATGTACCGCGCGTTGAACGCGATCTCGATCTCGTCGCCCTCGA
>JASFOV010000470.1:0-4248 GCA_050116355.1 Anaerolineae bacterium | reverse complement strand
CCCCACTCGGAAGTAGCGCGGCACCGTGGATATGGCCTTGAACACCAAATCGCGGGGGATCCTGACAATCTGCGTATCGTGATCGACCTGTGCCCCATGATCATCAAAGATGGACAAGGCCTTTACCGAGGGAAACTTGACGCCCACCTCCTCCAGCAAGCGCAAGGTCGCTTCCTGCATGGCCACCAACTGCTCATCGCGCAAGTACTGAATTCGGAAATCTGGGCGGATGGGTACAATCTCGGGACGCTCGACGCTCATAGCATAGAACTCCTCTCAGTTACACCTCGCCGACCCTTTGCAGAACCTTGTGCGGATCAAAGGCATCTCGCAAGCCATCGCCGATATAATTGATAGAGATGATAGTCAAAAAGATCATCAAGCCGGGAAAGATAGCCAACCACGGATGCTTGAGCATGTGCTCCCAGGCGCTCTCTAGCAAGTTGCCCCAGCTTGGTGTGGGTGGTTGTATGCCAAAACCCAAGAAAGACAGCCCGGCCTCTTCCATGATGGCGTAGCCCATCTCCAGCGTCGCTTCGACAATGATGGGACCGACGGCGTTGGGCAGGATGTGACGCACCATGATGCGCAGGCTCGCCGCACCCATGCAGTGGGCTGCCGTGATGAACTCCATCTCCCGAATCGTCAGAAAACTTGCCCGCACCAGGCGGGCAACCGTCATCCACGAGAGCGCACCGATCACGAAGGCGATGGTCAGAACGTTGTTCCGCTCAAAGAGGGGGAGTTCTATCTCGCGAAGGATAGCACTCAACAAGATTAGAACCATGAGGGCCGGTAGAGATAGCGCGGCGTCGGTGATGCGCATAAGCACATTGTCCAGCCAGCCCCCAAAGTAGCCAGCTACTGCCCCGACCGGAATGCCAATCCCTAGCGTGATCAGTACGACCAAGAACCCGACGGACAGGGAGATGCGTCCACCGTAAAGACAGCGTGTGAACAGATCCCGGCCAAGTGCATCGGTGCCGAAGGGATGTTGCAGACTGGGTGGCTGCAGTCGGTCGGGCAGATCGGACGCTTCAGGATCATAAGGGGAGAGAGGGGCCAAGATCACAGCCAGGACCAGGATGGCCAAGACGATGGTGCCAGCGATGGCGCCAGGATGGCGGCGGAAGCGCCGCCAGACCATGGACGTCATGCTCTCGTGGCCCGAGATCGGACCTTCTAGTTGTGCGACTTGGCTGGTGCCTTTCTGCTCAGGCATGTGGCTCATTGCTGTCCTTGTCTAATCATACCGGATCCTGGGATCCAGGTAGGCATAGGCGATGTCGGCCAGCAAATTGGCGATCACGGTGAAGCTGGCCCCGATGATCAGAATGGCCATCA
The DNA here is from genome assembly GCA_050116355.1 of Anaerolineae bacterium. Taxonomy (GTDB): domain Bacteria; phylum Chloroflexota; class Anaerolineae; order JAAYZQ01; family JAAYZQ01; genus JASFOV01. The sequence goes on along the minus strand of JASFOV010000470.1, from coordinate 2,904 downwards.
AGACTGGATAGTCCCGTCCCTGGGCTGACTGGTAATAAAGCCGCCCCATGCCCGGCCAAGAGAAGATCAATTCCACATACAGCGAGCCCGCAAAAATGTAGGGAATATCTAGGGCAAAGATCGTGACCAAAGGGATGAAGGCATTCTTGAGCGCGTGCCTCATCATGACCATTCGTTCGGAGAGCCCTTTGGCCCGAGCTGTACGGATATAGTCCTGGTGAATGACATCCAGCATTCCAGACCGGAGAAAGCGGGAGTACCAGGCAACCCAGCCTACAGCGCCCATCGTGACGGGCAGAATCAGGTGCACGATGCGATCCGTCAGCGAAAAGCCCTGACCAAGTGACTTCATGCCGCCTGACGGCAACAGCGGCTCGCCAGTAACCGGATTCTGCAGCCAAGCGTAAAAGACGAGGATCAGAATCATCCCCAGCCAGAATTCAGGGATCGCCTGACCCATGAACGATAGAGTAGTAACACTGATATCAAAGAACGAATACTGCTTCACAGCTGACAGCACGCCGACTGGAATGGCGATGATGGCAACGACTATGAGGGTGACGCTCATGAGGTAGAGGGTATTGCCCACACGCTGTCCAATCTCATTCAGCACGGGCTCACGAGTCTTGAACGAGAATCCAAAATCACCACGAAGGATACCACGGCGGTCGCCGGAGCTTTCAGGGATGCCATCACCGTCGATGTCGACCTGCATCCAGTCATTACCAACCAGCCAGATGATGTACTGAACAGGCAACGGCTTGTCCAACCCAAACTGCCGCTCGAGTTGTTCGCGCTTTTCTGGATTGGGGCGGCGGGTCCGGCCATGTCCGGCCAGCGGCCCGCCAGGGGCGACGTTCACCAGGACAAATAGCACAAGGCTCAAGATGAAGAGCATCGGGATCGCTTGCAACAAGCGCCGCGCTATGTACCGTCCCATACAATGCTCCGGGAATGGACTGGTGAATTGGTAGATCGGGCTGGGAGGGCCCGGCTTCCCACTGCCCAATCCACCAATTCACCAACTATCTATGTCCGAATCGATCCTCTATTCCACGATCTGCCAATCGGCGATGTTCCAGGTCATGATGTCGTTGACCGTGGCCTGTACTCCCTCGAGGCGTGTGTTGTAGCCATCGGCGTCGATCTCGGTCCAAAGCAGGATCTGTGGCAACTCCTCATCTAGTATCTCGGCCATCTGGCAGAACAGATCGGTACGGTACTCCTCGTCCAGCGTATAGGCTTCGTCCAGGAGAGCGTCAAAGTCCTCGTTGGACCAGCGGCCGACGTTCCAGCCATAGTCGGGCTCGGCGGCTTCGGAGTAGTAGTAGGTCCACAGGTGGTCGGTAGGATCGATGCCTGGGTAGCCATCATCCCACATATTGAGATCAAAGTCACCATTCTGCTCAATACCCCCACTCTCATAGTCGGCCCACAGCACAGTGCCTTCAACAATGCTTAGTTCAAGGTCTATCCCGATCTCATTCAGCATTTCAGCAACCAATTGCTGGGCTAGCTCCAGCTCCTCGCCATACTCGGCATAGATCATGTTCTCCATAGACATGACATAGCCCTCATCGGCGCCTGTCGTACAGCCGTGGCACTCGCGGATGCCGTCGCCATCCTGGTCCGTCCAGCCAGCTTCATCTAGCAAGGCCTTGGCTTGTTCGGGATCGTATACGGGCTGGGGAATATTATCACAGACGTAAGGCGGCCGGAAGAGCTCAGTCCAGGCCGGCTCATTGTATCCGCGAAAGATCTCCGTCGTGAGCGTGTCGACATCGATGGCCATCCGGATAGCGCGGCGGACCCTCACGTCGGATAGGATGGGATGCGGCTCTGCCTCCGCGTCCAGCGCTCCACGAGCAGCCAGATTGGGGATAAGACGCATCACCCAGCGGGTCGTAGGGCTGAAGGATACCCCAATGTTGGACACGTCTGCCAAATCATCGATCTCGGTCGGCGTCAGCCACATGTAGGCATCAACCTCTCCCTCAAGCAGCATGGTCTTGATCACCGCTCGTTCGGGCACAATCCGGACGACGACGCGGTCGATGCTGGGTTTGCCCTCTTCAAAGTAAGTAGGGTTGCGGACAAAACTGACATATTCGCCGGTGGCCCACTCATCCAGGATGTAGGGACCGTTGCCCAAGGGATTGCGGTTGCAGTCCCAGGATACATATCCCTGCGAAGCATCGCAGTAATGCTCCGGCCACACGAAAAAGTTCTCCCCGCCGAACATCAGCCTGTAGTTGGGATAGACGGTGTTATAGTGAACGATCAGCGTATAGTCATCAACCTTTTCCAGGCTATCGGTATAGTCGACGCCTTCGACCCAGATTCCGCCCTCGGGATCGTTGATAGCCTCCCAGGTAAAGAGGACATCATCGACCGTCACCGGTTCGCCATCGGCCCAGTAGACGTCGTCGCGCAGCGTCCAGGTGACGTCCATGGTCCAGGCCTCTTCATCCATTACTACGCCACCGTTCTCCAGTGTCGGCACTTCGGCTGCCAGCTCCAGGAATAGGTTGCCCTCGGGATCAAGATCGGTCAAGCCCAATAGGACCAGCTCTCCCAGCAACTGTTCATAGCCTGTGTCGCTCACATGTCCGTTGAATCCAGCCGGATCTGCGGGGATGGCTATGGTCACGCTGGTTTCCTCTTCAACGGGAGGCTCGGTTGGCTCGGGTTCCGCAGTCGGTTCCGTAGCTTCCGTAGCTTCAGGCTCAGCAGCTTCTGTAGGCTCAGGCTCCACAACTCCTGTAGGTTCAGGTGCCTGGGCAGCCTCCGTCGGCTGCGGCGCTTGTGTTGCTTCCTCCGTAGGTCCGCAGCTCAACAAACCACCGACCAGCAGGACCCATACCAAAGCCAATGCCAACAGCTTGGAACTCTTTTCGATACGCA
>JASFOV010000469.1:0-4262 GCA_050116355.1 Anaerolineae bacterium | reverse complement strand
ATCCTGGCCATCTATGCCCTCAACATCTTCTCACAGGAAGAACCAGGGCCGGCGCCCACCCAACAGCTGGTCGTCGTCGCCAGCCAGCCCATCGCCGCCGACACCCTCATCCGCGCCGACCTGGTGTCCCTCGAGGCCCGGGACGAGGTCGTCAGCGGCGCGGCCACCACCGCCGCCGACGTACTCGGCAAGCGGGCGTTGCGCGAGTTTGCGCCGGGCGAGCAGATCCTGATGCAGGACATTGTGGATATCACCCAGGTGATCTCGGGCGTCAACCCCATCCCCTATCAATTGGATGAGGACACCATCGCTGTCGCCCTGCCGGCCAACGACATCCTGAGCAAGTGGGGCGCGGTGCTCATCGGCGACCGCGTCGACGTGCTCTTTACCACCGACGCCATCCTGGAGACGCCCATGTATCCCCAGGACCTGGTCGACCGCGGCCAGCAGATCACCGTCCTGGAGCGCGACCAGACGATGGACAACGTCTCGGTGCTGGCCCTGCAGAACCTGCAGGTGCTGCAGATCATCGAGGAGCCGACCCAGGAACCCGTGGAGGAGGGTGAGACCCCGCCGCCCCGGAACCGGGCCCTGGTGCTCAAGATCGATCCCCAGGACGCGGTGGTGCTCAAGTACCTGCGCGACTCACTTAGCGTGCTCGATCTGGCGTTGCGCAACCCGGAGAACGAGACGCTCTTTTCCGTGGAACCGGTCAATATCAACTACCTGGTGCTGCGCTACGGCATCTCCCTACCGCAGCCCCTGGAATAGGTGGTGACAGGCATGGCCCCTGGCCCAACAGACAGCAGAAAAGACAAGATCAAGGTCCTCATCCTCTCCGGCTCGGATCCAGTCGGCGATTGGATGGCCGATATCATCAACGCCCAGGAGGATATGGCCTTTCTGGGCATGGTGCGCGACCTGCAGCAGGCCCTCGACTCGGTCGAGAAGCTCGAGCCGGACATCGTCCTGGTCGACGTCGGCAGCGGCATCCTGCAACAGGACGATCTGCTCAACCGCCTGAGCGCGCCGGCCACCGGTGCGGCGGTCATCGCCGTGGCCATGATGGACGAGGTCGAGATGGTGCGCCGGGCCATGCTGCACGGCGCCCAGGGCTTCCTGCTCAAGCCGTTCAGCGAAGAGGAGCTGCTGGACAGCGTGCACCGCACCTATGAGCTCCTGATCGAGCGCCGCGACGCCCTAAAGGGCACGCGCTCCCTGCCGCCCGGCGAGGAGCAGGAGCCCCGCCCGCAGGCTGAGGTCGTGGCCGTCTATAGCCCCAAGGGCGGCGTGGGCTGCACCACCGTGGCCGTCAATCTGGCCGTGGCGCTGCACAAGACGACCAAAAAGCCGGTCATTCTGGTGGATGGTGACCTGCGCTTTGGCGACGTGGACATCGCCCTCAACCTGACCTCGCCCATGAACCTGGCCACGGTGCTGCCCAACCTGGACACCCTGGAGGATGAGGTGCTGCGCTCGTCGCTGGTCGAACACAGTTCCGGCATCCAGGTCCTGACCGCGCCACCCTACGTCGACGCCGCCGACGACATCGAGCCCGAGCAGTTGGGCCAGCTCCTCAACCGCCTGTCGTACCTGGAGGAAGGCTACGTCGTCATCGATGCCTGGTCCTCGCTGGACGATTGCACGCTCTCGTTCCTGGACGCGTGCCAGCACCTGGTGTTGGTTACCACGCCCCAGGTCACCTCGCTGCGCGACACGCACCGCTTTCTCGAAGTGCTGAATCTGTTGAATTACGAACCGGAACGGACGGTGCTGGCCCTGAACCACTGCTACCAGCACAGCAACTACAACCTCAAAGACGTCGAACGGGCCCTGGGCCAGCCCATCGCCCAGGAGATCGAACATGCGCCGACTCAGGTGACGACCTCGCTGAACCGGGGCGTGCCCCTGGTGGACGAGTACCGCAGCAGCCCCACCGCCCAGAGCATCCTGAAGCTGGCCCGCCACATTTCCCAGCGCAATGGCGTCGAAGCGCCAGAGCCCGCCGAAGCGGAATCGAAGCAGCCGGCGCCCAAGGGCAAGGAACGCAAGCGGCGGGGTCTGCTCTTTCGCCGGCAAGCGACCTCGCGGACAGGGTAAGGATCATGTTTTTCGCCATCATCGTTGGGATTTTGGTCGCCATCGCCATCGCCATCTTTTTGCTGGGCGTCGGCCGCAGCATCGAGCCCGAAGAAGAACTCGACCAGCGCATCGAAGAATGGGTCGTCAGCCGCGCCCGAACCGGTGGGACGGGGCTGGAGGTCGACGACGGCGTAGACGGCGTGCTGGGCCAGATGGAACGCAGCATCTCCCAGCAGAGTTTTGCCGCCCGGATGAGGACCGATCTGGCGCGGGCCGATCTCAAGATCACCGTCGCCGAGTACCTGCTCATCCGGACCGTGATCGTGGTCGTCGGTTTCGCCATCGGCTTCTTGATTGCGCGCAACCTGCTCTCCGGCCTGCTCATCGCCGGGGTGGGCTTTGTCATCCCCATCCTCTACGTGGGCATGCGCCAGCGCCAGCGCTTGCGGTCCTTTGAGAACCAGCTGCCCGACGTGCTGGACCACATGGTCGGCTCCCTGCGCGCCGGCTACGGCCTGATGCAGGCCGTGGAATGGGTCGGCCGCCAGCTATCCGATCCGGCCGGTGAAGAGTTCCGGCGGGTCTTGCGCGAAGTGCAGTTGGGCCGCAGCCTGATGGACGCCTTTGACAGCATGGTGCGCCGCATTGACAGCGACGACCTGGCCCTGATCGTGACCGCCATCAAGATCCAGCACGAGGTCGGCGGCAGCCTGGCCGAGATCCTGGAGATCGTGGCCCACACCATCCGCGAGCGGGTGCGCATCCTGCGCGAGATCGAGGTGCTGACCTCCCAGCAGCGGTACTCGGGCTACGTGCTGATGGTCATGCCCATCGCCCTGGGCCTGGTCCTCTTTTTGATGAGCCCCGACTATATGATGCAGTTGTTCCAGCCGGGGCCGACGCTGTGCATCCCCATCGGGGCGGTCATCCTGATGGTCATTGGCTTCTTTGCCATGCGCCGCATCGTCGATATCGAAGTCTAAGCGCCGGCGAACGGTTATTTCACAACCTGCAAGAGGTGCAAGGATCGACATATGCCAGTCTTGATCACATTTCTATTTGGCCTGGCCGTGGCCGGGATCATCCTGACCGTGGCCGTGGGGCTCTTTTCCCGCTGGCAGACCGAGACCGCCGAGGAGGAACGGCTCTACTTCTCGTCCATGGCGCCCACCCTCGAGGAAGTGGAGCTGGAGCTGCCCTTCCGCGAGCGGGTCATCGATCCGGCGATCTCGTCGTTGCTCAGCTTCCTGGGACGCTTTGCCCCCCAACAGAACCTGCAGGACCTGCAACACCGGCTGGAGGTCGCCGGCCGGCCCTATGGCTGGACCGTGGTCGACTTTCTCGGGATCCGCATCCTGGCCGGCATCCTGACCGCGGCGATCTTTTTCCTGCTCCTGGGCTTTGGCGACACGAGCACGCTGGTCCGGGTGGGCTTGACGCTGGTCATGGTCGTCCTGGGCTACTACCTGCCCATCCTCTGGCTGCGCTACCGGATCCGGGGCCGGCAGAGCGAGCTGATGCGCGCCCTGCCCGACGGCCTGGATATGCTCAACATCTGTGTGGGGGCCGGCCTGGGATTCGACGCGGCCCTGACGCGCATTGGCGAACGCTGGAGGACGGCGCTGGCCGACGAGTTCAACCGGGTGGTCATCGAGATCCGGCTGGGCAAGACGCGGGCCAAGGCCCTGATCGATCTGGCCGAGCGGACCGAAGTGCCCGAGATCGAGAACTTTGTGGCCACCATCGTGCAGGCCGACCAGTTGGGCGTCAGCATCGCCAAGGTGCTGCGCGCTCAGGCGGAGCAGATGCGCATCATCCGCCGCCAGCGGGCCGAGGAGCAAGCCCGCCAGGCGACGATCAAGCTGCTCTTCCCGTTGGTGTTTCTGATCTTTCCCGCTCTGCTCGCCGTGTTGCTGGGCCCAGCCGTCCCCCAAATCATCAACACCTTTTCCAGCCTATAGGCCCGGTTGGCAACCCTAGCTAGACCAGGTGTGCAAGACAAGTTATGACTGAACCGAACAACGAGCTTGACAACGACACGTCATACCTCCAACATCCTCTATACCAGACGGCCATGGATCACATGGCGGCTGGTGAGGAGCCGGAGGCGGCCGAGAACCTGCGCGAGTTGGCCGACATCTATCCCGACGACCAGGAATTGCGCGATCTCCTGGTCCGGA
>JASFOV010000468.1:0-4262 GCA_050116355.1 Anaerolineae bacterium | reverse complement strand
GTAGCTCAGAGCCAGGTCCGCGGGATAGCCCAGGGCCACGAGCTGGGCCGCCCACTCCTGGGTCATGCCATAGTGGGCCTCGTAGATCTTGGTGTTGGGATCGTGCAGGTTCAGGATGGTGTTGACCGAGATGCTTTCACCATCCAGAACCACCTCAATCGGGCCGTACGCGCCATCCTCGCGGATCAGGCTGTTGTTGGAGTCGTACCATTTGATGTTCAGCCACATGCGCCGGCCCTCGGGATAGCCGGAGATGAGCTTGTGGGCGGTGAGGTTGGTCACCTTCAGGCTCTTGCCGTCGACGCTCAGCGAGGCCGCCAGGTCGAGCTGCTGCTGGGCCCGCGCCTTGCCGGCCTGTAGGGCCTCGACCTGGAGGTCGCTCAGGCCACCGCCAAGCCGCAAGGTGTCCAGGGCGTTCTGGTGGAGGATGGCGTCGGGCATCCAGTAGTTGCCGCCAGTCATATCGTGCAAGGGCAGGTCGCTGCGCACTGGCACGCCGTTTTTGTTGGCGCCCTGGCCGGTCACCGCCCGGACGTGGCAGGTCTGGCAACTGAAGTAGCGGGGGGTGCCATCCTGGTAGTCGCCCCCGGCGCTGAGGAAGGCGGCCTCAATCGCCCCCGCCTGCAGGTCGGCGGGCAAGCTGGAATAGCTCGATACCCGGGTCTGCGATAGCAGGCCAGACTTGAACTCGCTGAAAGTCCGCTCCACGACCCCATACTGGTAGGGGAGGTTGTTAAACGCGGCTTTGCTGTCCACCGCCGAACCAAGCACGCCACTGGCGAGGACCGGGTCACCCGTCGGCTGGGCCCCATTGTTGAGGGCCAGGTCACCGACTGCTGGGTTGGAGACATCGTGGCACGAGCCACAGAAATCGACGTCGCGGTGAAAGTTGGACTGGAGGAATTGATGTCGTGCCTCGGCGTCGCTGTAGGGTCCGAGCTTGGCATTGTCCCCAGACAGCGCCAGCATGCCGCTGCCATAGTAGCCGGCTGCCGGGTCTTGCTCGTCATTAGCGATAAAAGGCGCGACCATGACCCCGGGGTGCTCGGAGCCATCGGGGTTGGTCATCTTGTGGCAAGTGTCACAGTCGACGCCGTCCGAGTCGCCAGCGGCGAGTGCGGAGCCGTCGGTGGGCGTCGAGCGCCCAGCGTACCAGCCGCCCGCGCTGTGACAGCGGATACACAGGTCCCCCGAGCCGTCAAAGTCCTGCTCAGCGATGGCCAGGGTGGCCCAGAAGATGGGGTCCCGACCAGCGTTGGCCATCATGCTGCCCCGCCAGTTGAAGGCCGGTTCGACCGACTGGTTGTAGCCGCCGTGGCAGTTGTCGCAGCGGTCGGGGCTTTCCAGGTTGCCGACTTCGTTAGGCTGGGTGCCCGGTTGCTGGATCTCGTTGGGAACGATGTCGGCAGCGAGCACCACGCCTGCAAGGACCAGGCACAGGAGCACCGTTGCGAACAGAAGAATCCGCTTCATTGTGTCTCTCCTCCGTCTTCAATTTTGCGTCACCGCGAGCCTGTAATCTGGGTGGGGCACGCATCGGGCGCTCCAACCCTGGCGATTGATCTCCGCACGTGCGAGGTGGGGTAGGGATATCACCCCGGTTCGGCCAGTAACCTACAAATCCATTATACATGATTTTTTGTAAGGTGTCAAGCAAAATACAATGGGAAAAGATGTGAACAGCCGGATTCCGTCTGCTGGGCCACCAGGATCAGCGACCACAAACGATGGATACGCAAAAGCGCGAGCCACTGGATGTGCCCGCGCTTGGATCCTGGATGGACAAACTCGCAATCTGTGATTGTCAGAAATCGATCGGACGCCCCTCGAATGCATAGCGGAAGAGCTTCTCCGCTTCTTCTTCATCTGGGAAGCGCGTGCCAAGGCTCAGGCCAAAATCTCCTTGCGCATTCTCCAGCAATTTGGGTAGTTGTGCCTCGAACTCCTGGGATGTGATGCCGGCTTCTTGGAGCGATATGGGTTGGTCGATCTGTCGCGCCAGCTCGCGGATTTTGGCGACTAGGCTGGTGGCACCCGTCGCCTCGTCGTCCGCCGGCAACCCCAAAAAGCGGGCCAGTTCGGCGTAGCGGGTGGGCAGATAACCCCGTACATGGAACTCGATGGTATAGGGCAGGAACAAGCCCACGGCCCGCCCATGGGGCACCGGAAAGAGGGCGCCCAGCGAGTGTCCCATTGCGTGGGCTGAAGCCGCCATAGAATTGCCAAACCCCAGTCCGGCGATGGTGGCCGCGTTGTGCATCTTTTCTCTGGCTTCGGGATCCTCATGCCCTTGGTCACAGGCCCGCGGCAAATAGCCAAAGACCAATTCGACGGCCTTGAGGCACAGTCCGTCGGAAAAGTCGTTGCGCCACTGGGACGTATAGCCCTCTACCGCATGGGTGAGGACATCCATTCCGGTGTCTGCCGTAATCTGCGGCGGGAGCCTCTGCACAAAGACGGGATCGACAATGGCGATATCGGGCGTGTTTTCGGCATTGCCCAAGTTGAGCTTCTTGTGCTCGATCAGGTCGGTGAGGACCACGGGCCAAGTAACCTCAGCGCCGGTGCCACTGGTGGTCGGGATGGCGACGAGGTGCGCCTTCTGCCGGAGGTCCAGCCTGCCGGTTGGAGCGATGGCGTCCGGATCCAAGTCGGGCCGCTCGTAGAGGACAAAGATCGACTTGGCGGCGTCCATACAAGAGCCTCCGCCCAACCCGATGATCCAATCAGGCTCATGGCTGAGGGCTACCTGGGCCCCTTTCTGTACTGTTTGTAAGGAGGGGTTGGGTTCACACTCGGCAAAGAGCACGCTCTCGATGCCTGCCTGGGAGAGTTTGTCCGCAACCAGATCGGTGAAGCCCAATGCGACGATGTTCTCGTCGGTGACGATGAGCGCCTTGCTGCCCTGGAGCTCGGTCAGATGATCGAGGGCGCCCTCGCCGAACGCAATCTCGGGACTACGAAAGAACCACATGGTTGTTCGCCTCCAGGCATGAAACAAAAAAACGTGATGCGCTGCGCATCACGTTTTTTCGGGTTAGTTGCTTGATTGTGGCACGGCGGCGTTGAGATCCTTGACCAGCGCCTCAACGCTGATGCCGTGGGCAGCTGCGCCCTGCTCGATATTCTCAAAGCGGGCGATGGCGCACCCAAAACACATCAGCCCATGTTTCAGAAAAACTTCGATTGTCTGTGGGTAGGTCTGCACCACCTCACCGATGGGCATGTCCTTGCTAATCGTATCCATTTGAATCTCCCTTTCAATGTTATGAGGCTTTCAGCCTTGTCATCCTAAATCGGTCTCACCGGGATATACCCGATCCTCTAGCTTGGCAATATAGTGCTCCGCCTGTATCGCAGCTTTGCAACCAGCTCCCACAGAGGTGGCGATCTGGCGATAGGTCCAGTCGGCCACATCACCAGCAGCCCAGATGCCTTCGACACTTGTGCGCTGGTCGTCGTCGGTCACCACATACCCGGTATCTGTCATCTCTAATTGGTCGCCCAGGAAATCGGTGTTGGGCACGTAGCCGATGGCGATAAAGGCGCCAGCGGTCGGAAAGAGCTGTTCTTCCCCCGTCTTGACATTGCGCACCTGGACGCCTGTCACGGCTTCATCGCCGACAACCTCGGTCACGATGGTGTCCCAGAGAAAGTCGATCTTTTCGTTGCGGAAAGCTCGCTCCTGCAAGAATCGTTCGGCTCGCAGCTGATCGCGCCGGTGAATGATGGTCACTTTACTGGCAAAGCGAGTCAGGAACATGGCCTCTTCCACGGCGGCGTCCCCGCCGCCAACCATGACAATCTCCTTGCCCATGTAAAAGAACCCGTCGCAGGTCGCACAGTAGGATACCCCCCGGCCAGAGAAGTCCTTCTCACCGGGCACGCCAAGTTTGCGGGGTGAGGCGCCACTGGATACAATCAAAGCTTGTGTCTCTCGCTCACCGCTATAGGTTACCACTTTGAGCGGTCGAGTGGAGGTATCTACATGGGTGACAATGTCCATTTCGATGCGGGCGCCAAAGCGCTCTGCATGCTGCTGCATCAATTGTGCCAGTTCTGCACCAGGGATATCCTCGGGGAAGCCGGGATAGTTGCCGATTTCGCTGCTAAGGGCCACTTGGCCACCCATCGACGGCCCGGCGATGATCAAGGGGTCCAACTGGGCCCGCGCCGCATAGATCCCGGCGGCATAGCCAGCTGGCCCGGTCCCAATGATGATCAGCTTTTCCATAATGCCATCCTCTGTTTGTGCGGATTGT
>JASFOV010000467.1:0-4266 GCA_050116355.1 Anaerolineae bacterium | reverse complement strand
ACCGAGATAGAAATCCCAGACGCCAGGGTCGGAGTATGTCCTGGCGTTTTTTCGTCTGGTCCCAAGTGGTCAGCCCAGACCACAAAATCAAATACACTGTGAGGGGGTGTGCATGGACTCAGGAATGATTGGCAAGATCCAAAAGAGCAAGCTCTATGCTGCAGAGCCGGAGCGGATCCGTTTCGAGAAGTTCGAAGTCGCCTTCAATGGCACGAATTCCCAGCATACCATTTCCTACAACCAGGGCGAATGGCAATGCACATGCGGCTTTTTCGCCACTCGAGGTGTCTGTAGCCATACCATGGCCATGGAACGCTTGCTGGGTGTGATGCTACCGCCGGAAGCGGTCGCTTCCACCGAACCGGCGTCCCTAATGGCCTGACCACGTTTGATGACAGCGGGGGATGGGATCGACCCATCCCCCGCTTTTTGGTGTCTGTAAACCCCTCGTCAACCCTACCACCGGCTCAGGTTCACGGCAGATCAATGCGTCCGTGTAACCCCCCCGGAGCCAACTGGATCAAGCGCGTCCGCATGACCCGATTTGTCAGATCCGCAGTGGACACCGTCCGGACGCGCAGGTAGTTGTCCGTCAACCCACTCCACGTCGGGCCGGCCTCACCGTGGCGACTGGTCTCCCACAAGACTGCCATCTCCCGGCCTACAAAGCGCTGGCGAAAGGCACGCGCACTCTCCTCCGCCACTGCCCGCATCGCCCGAGCCCGTTCGGCTTTGACTGGCGGCGGCACTTGATCTGCCATCCCGGCAGCCGACGTATGCTCGCGCAACGAATAGGGAAAGACGTGGACGCGGGCAAATCCCATGGACTCCACAAAGGCCAAGCTTTCCGCGAACTCACCAGCGGTCTCCCCCGGAAAGCCGACGATGACATCTGTCGTCACCGCCAGATCGGGAATGGCCTCTCGCGCAGCCTGCACCAACCTAGCGAACTTGGGTGCCGTGTAGCGACGATTCATGCGGTGCAGTACGGCATCCGCTCCGCTTTGAAGCGGCAGATGCAGGTGCCTGCAGAGGCGGCGGTCCTCCCACAGCCGGAAGGCGTGCGCCGGCAAGTCCCAGGGTTCGATCGATGATAGGCGCAGCCGAATCACATCTGTCTCTGCCAGGATACGTTCGACCAATACCCACAGATCCGCGTGTCCGCCCGGCATCCGGTCGCGACCATCGCGGCCATAGGCGCCAATGTGAACGCCCGTCAGCACAACCTCCTTGTGACCGGCTTCCAGCCGGGCTTGCACCTCGGACAGCACTTGGTCAACGGGACGGCTGCGCTGCGGGCCGCGCGCCACGTGGATAATACAATACGTGCAGGCATTGTCGCACCCATCCTGGATCTTGACCAGGGCGCGGGTGCGGGACCAAGGACGGGCGGATCCGGAGGCCTCAGCGCTTGGTCGGGACACGCTATCCAGAGGGGCGCGGACTGGAGCCTCGATCAACTCCGCCAAGCGGTCTTTTTCCTGGTTGCCTACCACCCGTTCCACGCCGGGCAACGGTTGCAGCTCGGCCGGCGCCAGCTCGGCGTAGCAGCCCGTTGCGATCAAGCGCGCCGCCGGATTCTCGCGATGTAGACGGCGAAGCGCTTGGCGCGACTTTTGGGCGGCCACGTGCGTGACCGCGCAGGTGTTCAGAATACAAAGATCCGCCTCGGCCGCCGACCGCACCACTTCGTGCCCGCCTGGGGCCAGGCGGGCAGCGAGTGCGTCCATTTCGGCTTGATTCAGCTTGCAGCCCAAACTCGTAACATAGATGCGCATCTGTGCCTCGCGGCGCATTGTACCATAGCGAGCAGGGCCTGTAAAGCATCCGGGGAGAATTGGCCCGCTATCCAGAAGATGGTATAATGAGAGCCTACCTCTGGCAACGCATGGCGAAAAGGTCTCCCGCATTGCACATAGGCCGGAGGCGGTGTACACGAGGCACGCAGGGGCGCAGAGGGGATGACAGAACCCAACTGGAAGCACTATCTGACCGACTACAACGAAGGGCTGGGCCTGGTCTACGAGCGCTTTGTGCTCAACGATTTTCTGTGCACCCTGCGAGAGGAGTATGGAATCAGCTCGGTGCTCGAGGCGCCACTGTTTGGCATGGCTGGTGTCTCTGGTATCAACAGCGTTGCTTTGGCCCAAACCGGCGCCCAGGTGACCCTAGTAGACAATAATGCCGAACGGTTAGCTGGTGTGGAGCGCATCTGGCACGAGTTGGCGCTGAATGCCCAGTTTGTACACCACACCGATTGGCAGCGCCTACCCTTCCCCGATGGATCGTTCGATCTGGCCTGGAACTGGGCGGCCCTCTGGTACCTACCAACTAGTACAAACAAAAAGAGCAAGTCGCCAGCTCATCTGCTGCAAGAGCTGGTACGCGTGTCGAGGCGCGTGGTCTTTGTCGCCATGCCCAACCGCGTCCAAGTCGGCTATTTGCTGCGCAAGTACCTGCTAGAACGAGATTTTGTCGACTATGTGGACGAGCAATGGGCCGACATTGGTCGGGTCCGTCATATCTTGGAACAGGCCGGCCTGCGTATTGTGCAACAGGGCGTGCTGGATGTGCCTCCCTGGCCCGATACGGTGATGCCCGCCTCCGAAGTACTGAAGCGCTTGGGCATCAAATCGGAAAGGTTGGAAGAACAGTTCAGCGGCGATTCGTGGGAGTGGAGCACCATGGCCTACTACCTCGGCGAGCAACCCGAACTCTACGAACGTGTCATGCGCTATGCGTGGCTCGACCGGGCGCCGATTCCGTGGCGGATCAAAGCGGTGTGGGCCCATCACCGCTACGTGGTCGGGGTCAAGGCCGCATGACAACCCGAGCGGCGTACCCTTGGGATCAGCCATGAGCGACTCTCGGCATCGAAGGCTCACACACCTCCTGGTCCTGCTCGCCTATGCGCTTTTGGCCATAGTAATGACCTGGCCCCTCGTCAGGCACCTGGCGACGCACGTGCCGGGTAGCTATACCTGGGCATTTGACGAATACACCTTTATTTGGAACACCTGGTGGCTGCGCTACACACTCTTTGATCTGGGCCAGAATCCCCTATACACATCCTACATCTTCTATCCCTTGGGCATCAGTTTGGTGCTCTACACCTACAACCTGTTCAACGCACTCATCTCCCTGCCATTCCAGGCCTTTTTGCCGTTGCCCGCCATCAGCAACCTGACCTTCCTGTTGGCGACAGTGTTGAGCGGTTACGGCACATTTTCCCTGCTCAACTACATCATCGGCTTGCCAGAGCACGAGCCAGCAGCTGACCGGGGCAGCAGATCAAAGGCCCCGCTGCTCGTGGCCTCCTTCCTTGGCGGCCTGATCTATGCCTTTGGCTCGTACCGCATGGTCTATGCCGCCATTGGCCACTACGATATGTGGAGCACCGCCTGGATCCCGTTGTATGCCCTCTTCCTGCTGAAGACCATCCGCGAGCCCCGCATGCGCAACGCCGTTTTGGCCGGCATCTTTTTGGTGTTGGGCATGCTGTCCGAAATGATCTTTGGTGTCTTCTTGGGCCTGCTCACCCTCATCCTCCTTGCCTTTGCACTCAGGAGAGGCGAGCGTTCCAGAATAGCCGGGGCGGTACCCGGCCTGCTAAGGCGGCTCGTGGTGCTGGGGCTGGTGGCGGTAGTGCTCTATGCGCCAATCTTGGTGCCCATCTTGCGCGAGATGTTCGGCGGCTACGAACTGACCGGCTGGGGCGACGCCGAGAAGCTATCGGTGGATCTGATGGGTTTGTTTACCCCGACAGCACTGCATCCTCTGGGGGGGGATTGGACCGAGACCCTGCGCCAGACCCGCGAGGGCACATCCCGCTTTCGCGATGTAAACACCGTGTTTCTCGGTTGGGCCGGGCTGGCGCTCGCCCTGGTCGGGGCTGTGCGCTACCGGCGGCGGCTGGTGGCTTGGATCACCAGCTTTGTCGTTTTCACAGCCTTTAGCTTGGGACCCCTGTTGCAGATCAATGGCAAGTCCGAATTCAACCTGGATGGCTTGACCACCACCGTGCCGCTGCCCTTTATTCTGCTGCACTATATTCCCGTGGTCAAGGCCAACCGGGTTCCCAACCGTTTCGCCGTCGTGCTTATGCTGGCACTGGCAGTAATGGCCGGGTACGGCGCCTATTGGCTCCTGAAAAAGATCGTAGGTCGTGACCAGAGACCTACTCGCCTATTCGTTGCGACCGTGTCGGTGCTCCTCGTCGGGCTCGTACTCTTTGAGCACTGGTCGGTCCCATTGCCCCTTACCAAC
>JASFOV010000466.1:0-4269 GCA_050116355.1 Anaerolineae bacterium | reverse complement strand
TGCGACCGGACCGCTGACATCTCCCCCTTTAGCCCAGGAGATAGCAGCGCTGACGGGCTCGGACCATCTCTACTTCTATGATGCCATGGCGCCCATCGTCGCTGCTGAATCGGTGGACATGGCGGTGGCTTTCCGCGCTAGCCGCTACGATCGAGGACAGGGCCAGGGTGATTACCTGAATTGTCCAATGGACCGCGAGGAGTACGAGCGCTTTGTGGCCGAGTTGCAGGCTGCCCAGACCATCCCTCTGCGGGAGTTTGAGCGGGAAGATCCGCGCTTTTTTGAGGCTTGTTTGCCTGTGGAGGTGCTGGCCGCCCGCGGTGTCAAGTCTTTGGCATTTGGACCGCTCCGGCCAGTGGGTTTGACCGACCCGCGCACCGGGCGCTGGCCCTATGCGGTGGTGCAGCTCCGCCAAGACAACCAGGCGGGCACCCTCTACAACATGGTTGGCTTCCAAACCAATCTCAAGTGGGGCGAGCAGGAGCGGGTTTTCCGTCTCATTCCTGGCCTGGAGCAGGCTGAGTTCGTCCGCTTTGGTCAGATGCACCGCAACACATTCATCAATTCGCCCACCCTTCTGCGGCCGACGATGCAGTTTCGAGCGCGGGCGGATCTCTTTTTTGCCGGGCAGATCACCGGCACGGAGGGCTACATTGGCTCGGTCGCCAGCGGGCTGGTAGCGGGTTTGAACGTCGCCCGTCAAGCGGCGGGAAAGGCACTGATCGTCTTTCCTCCAGCGACCATGATCGGTGCCCTGTGCGACTATGTCTGCAGCGCGGATGCGGATAGCTTCCAGCCGATGAAGGCCAACTTTGGGCTGGTTCCTCCCCTGAGCCCACCGGTCCGCAACAAGCGCGAGCGATACGCCGCCTATGCTCGCCGGGCCTTAGAGGAATTGGATCAGCTGCTGGGCGAGCTAGAATCATAGCCTGCCCACATCCCTTGTCCAGGTCACAGTCTCTCTGCAATTGGGTCGGTTCCATGAACGGCTTGCAGAGAAAGCAAGCCTGTGCTATCATGCGCGAGATTCGTCGACGCGTGGAGGCGAAATGCAGCTCACCGAATTTGAGTGCCCTAATTGTGGGGCCAGCGACATCATCACCACTGCCGAAGAGGCGCTTCGGTGCGCGTACTGCGATAGCTTCTTGGGTGACGCGCTGCGCGTATGTCTCAAGTGCGGCCATTACAACGAGGACGGTGCGCGCCATTGTTCGTTGTGCGGTACACGTATTGTGCGCGAGTGCCCGGTCTGTGGCGCCGGCAACTGGGTGCTGTCTGACCACTGTGTCCAATGCGGCCGGAATTTGAACGTGATTGAGGAGATGGTTCGTCGCTGGCAGGTGACCACCCAGCAACGGCTGCACGAACAGCGCCAAGTAGTTCGATCCATCAAGAAACGGGAGGAGCAGGCTTCGCAGGCACGCATGGCGGCCATCATGGAGGCCGAGCGCCAGCGACAAGCGGTGCTGGTCGCGCAACGCGAGTACCAACGCCAACGTGACCGGCAGATGCTCATGATCATTGGTTTGGTAGCCGTGGGATTTGTCATGGTTGTCCTGTTGGTGTTGGTCGTTGGTGCTGCCAGCAGATAGATCGCGCCGGATTGGGCTCGCATCTGGTTCCTATCCGGAGCCAAATCATACAGAGGGAGGATCGAATGGCTGAGACGGAAAACCAGCAAGACGAGTTGTCGACGGAAGAGCAGATCGCTAGGATCATCGAAGCGGCTGATAAACTTGGGGTCGAGATCGACGAGACCGATGCCGCCCAATGGCTGACCTCCATGGCTGCCGTGAACGCCGCGCCCGGTGATTTCGCGGTTGATGCCGCCACCGGCATCTTTGGTCACCGTATCACTCTGCTCGACTTTGATCCTGAGGTGCTGGGCCGGTATCGTCGCATTGCCGAGATCGTCGAGATACCCGATCAGCCCAATGTCCAGACAGCCATTGCGCTCTCCGGGAGCGCCGCGCAGTCCCGAGTCCAACTTTTCCCGGGGGATGCCGATTTCTTTGAGCGGGTCAACATTGTCGCTGACACGCGCGAAGAAGCTTGTCGCATCCTGGCTGACGTCATGCGCCAGAAGGCGCTGGACCGGATGGAGGGAGACGACTATGAGCTGGTCGAAGTCAAGTGGGGTACGTTCCTCCAAGATGTTGTCCGCCAGGGTGTAGGGATCCAGGCTGGCGCTCCCATCTCCTGGAGCGCTCAGGAGGTACAGGACGGTGAGTTCCGCGTCTATACCGTCGACGGTGAGCATACCACCATTGACTGGGACTATGGCTGCCAGGATCCTGGCTGGTGTAAGCTCGACTGGGTCATCGCCGAGCCCGAGCAGGGTCGGGTGGTGCACACCAGTAACATGCTTGACGTAACTTGGGAGAGACCCGACGGTGAGTTGGTCCCTCTGGATGGCTATCTTGATCCCTACTTCCAGGAAGTCTACCTCGATGCCGAAGCCATTCCTCTCTTCACCAAGGTCGTCAAGCATGTATCGGCAGACGCCCTACAGGACTATGTTGGGCAGCTTCGCCGAGAGGTGGTCAAGTACAGCCGGCATGATCCGCGCAACTATGGCAAAGTTGCCAAGCGTCTCTACAACATCTTCCGGCTGACCGGTCAATGGCACGAGGCGGCCTTTGTTCGAGAATTGTTCGACGAGCCCGCCGCCCTGTTGTACCAGGTGGCCGCCCTCATCGATACCATTGATGAGGCGGTTAGTAATGACGTCGACCTTGCTACCGATACACTGGTCGATCAAACCGACAGCCTAATCCGGGCTGTCGTGCGCACTTGTGAGGGACCGGTTGAGGAGCAGCTGGTTGATGCCCTCCTCAAGCTGCGCGATGACCTGGCGGGTCGCCGTATGCTGGGGGCGGGTCGGGCCGAGCTATTGAGTGAGTCCTACCAGTTGGTCGGCGAGCTCGTCAACGAGTACTTCCGCGAGCGTCTTTTCGTGCTGCCCGAGATCTTCGACTACTTGGATAGCCTTCCAACATCGTGACGATTGCGCCTATCGACCGCTGTGGAGTGGCAAAGGCGGAGGAGGTGTAGGCAGTGGCTCTGAACCTTGCCCATCTCAAGACACAGGTACGAGGCTTTGCCTGGAGTCTGCCGCAGGATGCGGAGCACCAGGACAAACCGTTCGTGGTCCTGCTGCATGGTCTGGGTGGGGACCGGGATGATTGGATCGATCCTTTTCAGGACCGCAACTGGCCCTACGATCACCGCCGTGGACCCACCGAACTGGATCTTGGTGAGCATAGCCGTCCTCCCTTCTTGCAGCTACCGGGAATTCCGTTTCAACAGTTCCTGTCGCCGAAGCTAAAGGGCAATGAGCGCGGTGCGGGTGGCAGTGACGATCGCAGCTGGTGGCATGCCCTGGTGACGGCTGGCTTTCCGGTCTTTGCCTACTCGCAGCGGTCAGGCCTTCTCCTGCCGCTGGACCGCGGACCAGTGGACGAGTGCAAGCGCTTCTTGGAGTTGTTGCAGCGGGATGTACTGAGCCAACCAGACTACCAGCAACGGCAGGTGGTGATCGTCGGCCACAGCCGGGGGGGCTTGATCGGACGCGCCGTGCTCAGCGAGCCCGACGTCAAGGCGGGAACGGCCGATCGTTTCCCCGACATCAAGGGTTTGATCACCATCGCTTCTCCTCACCAGGGCAGCAACATGGCGCTGGTCGATGACGTCCTCATTGGCGCCCTGGACAAGATCCAGAGTCTCATCCCTGACCTGCCGCATGATGTCGGTGCCCAGTTGATCGAGACACTCAAGACCAAGATCGACAACTATGTGGGCGCCCATGGGGATGAGATCGAGCCTGATAGCGCGTTCTTCCAGACCCTCGAGTCTCGGGAACCGATCCTGAGTGGGGTCCGCTGCATTTCGGTGGGCGGCACCTTGCCCCGTCTGCTACGCATCTATATCTGGGCCTTTACAGCGAGCAGTTGGGTGCCCCGGTGGTCGGCGGAGCGCAAGCTTGTCTTTCGCTGGCAGGCCAAGCCGATTGAGGCCAAAGGAGCTTCCCCGTTTCCTGATGGTTTGCCCCTGCGTGTGTTGGGCCTGGACCCGAGTGAGATCATGCGGGGTCGGGGCGATGGTCTGACCGCGGACAAGCGCTGCCAATTCCCGGCGTCTTTCCAGGCTGAAGCGCATCTGTCTTTTCCTGTCAGCCACGCCGAGGAGTTGTGGGATGAGGCGTTGCAGACCGACGTCGTCCAACGCCTGCGGACCTTCTGTTAATCGGCTATTGATATGTGTCCGTAG
>JASFOV010000465.1:0-4290 GCA_050116355.1 Anaerolineae bacterium | reverse complement strand
AGGTGCCGGAAGTGTCTCTGCGAGCGCCTGTCACTATGCAGTGCCAACCCCAGAACCCCCTCTGGATCGACCGGACACCCAGAGGGGGTCTTTCCTGGAGATCAACCAGACCCGGCACAGGGCCGGCGCTGCTTAGGTGGCCGGCGCAGGGCCCAAGCCCGCTGCTTCCGCCGCCGGCGCCTGTGCCGGCTGGGCCTCCTCCGCACTTCGCAGTTGGCGATAAGTCAGCGTCCAGACGCTGGACGTGAATACCTCCATCAGCCCGCCGAGGCACCACCACGGCGCCAGCATGACCAGGACAAAGATGGGCAAGCCGACGATGACCGCTAGCAGCACCGGCACGGCGCCTTCCATGACCAGGCTGGCCAGCAGGTAGACCAGGTAGGCCGGCAGAGCGCCAGCCACGCCGCCGAGGGCCATGAACAGGAGCAGAACGGGAAAGAGCACTAGGAGACTGAGGGCGATGGCGATGGCCCAAGCAATGGCAATACCGACCTTGATCAACCACACCACCAAGACGTCGAGCGGCCTGCGCTTGACAACGGCCCAGCCGCGGCGGATGGAGGCGATGACGCCCAGGTCCTCCAACGCGCATGCCTGCCGGAAGAAGCGTTTCAGCACCGACAGAAGGGTGCCGGAGAGCACGGCCAGCCCGATGCCAGCCACGAATAGGCCGCCGGTGATGAACGAGCCGGCGATGATAGTGAAGGACGCGCTGCTGCTGAGGCCGAACGCCAGTAGGACAAGGGCCAGGACAAACAGCAGCACGAAGGCCAGAATCACGGGAAGGTCCTTCGCAGTGAATCGGAGAAGGTCTCGCCCTCCAAGCGCGTGATCACGATGCCTCGCGGCACTTGGTCGTCGTCGCCCAGGTTGCCCAGAAAGGCCATGTCCCAGGAAAAGGTGACGATGCCCAGGACGATGCCAAAGATCCAGAGCGCCCGGTAACGGGTGACCATGTGCCAGGAACGTTTCAAAACTCCACTGTAGGCCATGACCCGATGACTCCTTTCTCATTTGCGACGCTGACAATTGGCTCCCCTACCGGGGAGCCAGCCCACTTGCAGCCAGTATAGCCCACAAGTGGGGGATATGTCGTCCCCCAATTGGGCGATCCGGGTGGGGGATTCCGCTGTGGGCGGTGGACCCCACCACGACTGGCGTGGCAGCGGCTGCCTGCATGCCGAGCGGATGCAACAGCGGCCATTGACAGGCCAGGAGACCTGTGGTATTCTGTTCTCGCTGAATACAGGCACCATCACAACTCCATGACCTACACGCTGGCAGAGCGCAGCGGACAGGCGCCTGCGATGTCGAGTGGAGGGTCCTGACCCGGTCCACGCACACCCACAGAACAGGGAGGGGATGATGAACGTCATCGGCATCATGCTCGACAGTCTCCGCCAGGATCATGCCAGCTACTGCAACGGCGGCCAGCCGGTTTTTGAGGGCATCCCCGCCTGCCAAACGCCCAATCTGGACGCCTTTGCCCAGCAGTCGATCGTGTTCGAGAACGCCTATCCCGAGGCCTTGCCCACACTGCCAGTGCGCACCCAGCTCTTTACCGGGCAACGCACCCTGCCCTCCCGGGCGTGGCAGCCCCTGACCGCGGAAGACATCCCGGCCAGCGAGATCCTGCATGCGGAAGGCTACGTGTGCGGTCTGATCAGCGATTGCTACCATTACCGGGCGCCGGGCATGAACTACCACCGCGGCTTTGACGCGTACCGCTGGATCCGCGGTCAAGAGTACGATCCGTGGACCTCGCACCCACCGCAGCGCAGCGTGGACGATTATGTCAATGATCATTACGATAGATTCTGGCGCGGGCGCGTAGCCCGCTTTCTGGCCAACACCGACGGCTTTGTCGAAGAGGCGGATTGGTTCGCCGCCCAGGTAATGGCGGAAGCCTTGGCCTGGCTGACGGAAAACCGGGGGCAGGAGCGCATCTTTGCCTGGATCGACTCCTTCGATCCCCACGAGCCCTGGGACCCACCGCCGCGCTTCGATACCTACACCCGCCCGGACTACTGTGGCAAGCGGCTGATCCTGCCCATGGGCGGGCCGGCGCGCGACTGGGCCACAGCGGAAGAGATTGAGCACATCCGCGGGTTGTACGCCGGCGAGGTCGCCTTTGTCGACCACTGCTTGGGACGGCTGTTCGACGGGCTGCAGGACCTGGGCTATTACGACGATTCGATCATCGTGCTCACCGCCGACCACGGACACCCGTTGGCCGACCACGGCAAGTTCCTCAAGGGTGGGGACCGCATGTACAGCGAGATGCTCAAGGTGCCCTTCATGGTCCGCCTGCCGGGCGGTGAGGGCGCCCGCCGCACCCCAGCCCTCATCCAGTTCCACGACGTGCTGCCTACCCTACTCGACCTGGTTGGGTTTTCCAATGACGGTTCGGCCATGCACGGCCAAAGCTTCCTGCCAGTGCTGCGCGGCGAGACCGACAGCCACCGCGAGGTGATCATTACCGGCTATCACGCGGCGGTGGACCGCTGCATCCGCGACCCGCAGTGGAGCTACATCTCCCGCCCGGCCGGCGAAGTGGATGAACTCTACGACCTGGTCCACGACCCGCGGGAGCGCCACAATCTGATCGATGAATACCCCGAGGTGGCGCGGCGCCTGGCCGGCGCCTTTGGCCGCAACTTCCGGCTGAGAGCCGCCGGTCCGGTGGCCAAGGGCATCCAAGGCCGCTACGAGCTGGCCTCCAGCGGGCTGGAGTGACCCCAGAATCGCAGGCGGGCAGCCTCCAGCCGCTGCCCGCCCATTTCCCGACAGGAGGAGAAAGAATGACCACAGAGACAAAGGGCTACTATCGCTTTCCGACGATCCACGACGATCAGCTGGTGTTTGTCGCGGAGGACGATCTGTGGCAGGTGCCCAGCAGCGGAGGCACGGCCTGGCGCTTGACGGCCAACGTGGGCGCTGTCTCGCACCCCTTCTTTTCCCCGGACGGCCAGCAACTGGCCTTTGTGGGGCGCGAAGAGGGCCACGCCGAAGTCTATGTGATGCCGGCCGCGGGCGGCCCGGCCCGGCGATTGACGTTCCTGGGCAGCAACGCCACCGTCGTCGGCTGGCTCCGGGAGCAGATCGTCTTTGCCAGCGATGCCGGCCGGCCGTTCCGCCACGACATCTGGCTGCATACGGTCGATCTGGAAGGCAACCCACCGCAGGCGCTGGCCCTGGGCCCGGCCCGGAGCGCAAGCTGGGGCGACAGCGGTCTGGTGATCGGGCGCAACACCGGCGACCCGGCGCGTTGGAAGCGATACCGGGGCGGCACGGCCGGTGAGATCTGGATCGATGAGCAGGGCACGGGCGAGTTTCACCAGCTGATCGACCTGCCGGGCAACCTGGCCAGTCCGATGTGGATCGGCTCGCGCATCTATTTCCTTTCCGACCACGACGGCGTGGGCAACCTATACTCCTGCACGCCGGACGGCCAGGATCTGGAGCAACACACCCACCACCGCGAATTCTACGCCCGCAACGCCAGCACGGACGGGCAGCGCATCGCCTACCACGCCGGGGCGGACCTCTACGTGTTCGACCCGGCGACCGGTGACGATCACCAGGTCGAGGTAGAGTACCACAGCCCGAAGGTCCAGCGCAATCGCAAGTTTGCCGCCACGGCCAAGTATCTGGAAGACTATGCCCTGTCGGAGGACGGAGCGCGCTTGGGGCTGGTCGTCCGCGGCCAGACCTTCACCCTGGGCAATTGGGAAGGGCCCGTGCTGCAGCACGGCAACCGCAACGGCGTGCGCTATCGCTTGACCCGCTGGCTCAACGATGGCCAGCGGGTGGTGCTCGTCAGCGACGAAGGCAATCAGGACCACCTGGAGGTGCACTATGTGGACGGCAGCAGCGCGCCCCGCTCCTACGTCGAGGTGGACGTCGGCCGGCCGCAGGCCATCCGCGTCTCGCCGACCAAGGACGAGATCGCCCTGACCAATCACCGCCACGAGCTGATGCGCATCGACCTGGAGAGCGGCGAACGGACGGTCGTCGAACAGAGCCAGTACGGACCCATCGGCGGTTTTGACTGGTCGCCGGACGGGCGCTGGATCGCGTACTCTTTCGCCTCCACGCTGCGTGTGCGTGTGATCAAGCTATATGACGTGGAGAACGGCGTGATCCACCAGGCGAGCCAGTCCTTGCTGCGCGACTTTGCGCCGGCCTTTGATCCCGAGGGCAAGTACCTGTACTTTCTCTCAGCCCGCGTGTTCAACCCGGTGTACGACAACATGCACTTTGACCTGAACTTCCCCAAGGGCGTAC
>JASFOV010000464.1:0-4298 GCA_050116355.1 Anaerolineae bacterium | reverse complement strand
ATACGCAGTGGAATCGGCGAAGCGATCACCCGCCGCCAACCCCGGCCGGCGTCCTCGACCACCTGCCAACCGTCCTCCTCGAACAGACGCGCCTTCTCCTCGGTGGTAAAGCCGCCAATGCCCTTGCTCGGATTGTGAAAGCCCGGATCCTCGCGATCGACCAGCACCTGGGTGACCACCGCGGCGATCGGTTTGTCGATGCCGCGGCGTTGGAATTCGTTGGCCAAGGTCTGGGTGATCATATAGCCGATGGAGCCTTGGGTGTCGGCGCCGATCATGTCTAGCGGCGTGGTGTGCACCTCATGGGCAGCTAGCTCGTTGCGACGCAGGATAAAGCCGACCTGCGGCCCGTTGCCGTGGGTGATGACTAGGTTCCAGCCTCGCTCGATCATGTCGGCGATATGCTGGCAGGTCTCCTGCACTGCGCTCCATTGGGATTCCACGTCTTCGTGTTGCTTGTCGAGAATCAGGGAGTTGCCGCCAATCGCAATGACGGCTGTTTTTGCCTTGTCGCTCATATCTCCTCCAATAGATGGTAGACCGGCAAAGTGGGGCTTGGTAGATGGGAGTCGCCCCACCTACCAAGTCCCAGCACCAGTCTATAGATTCCCCATAGTCAGCGCCATCACCGCTTTCTGGACATGCAGCCGGTTCTCAGCCACGTCATAGACGGCGCTCCGCGGTCCGCTAGCGACGTCGTCAGTCACCTCGCTGCCGCGATCGATGGGCATCGGATGTGTGTAGATGGCATTGTCCGTCTGCGCCATGCGCTCCGCATTGGCCGTCCAACCGGGGATGGCCATCGCCTTTTCGATCTCGGCCGCTTTGTTGAGAACGCCATCTTGGTAAGCATCCGCCGTCACCCAGTTGCGGCTATAGACCACGTGCGCGCCTTCGTAGCCGCTGTCGGGGTCATCCACCACGCAGAACTCGGTGCCATTCTCGGCACAGTTCTGGTGCGTCCACTGGTACACCTCGGGGTCCAAGTCATAGCCATCCGGCCGGGCGATGGTTACGTTCATGCCAAAGCGCGAGGCAACCAGGAGCGCTTCCTGGACGCTGCACCAGGAGCGGGCCAGCGCGCCAGAGGCCCAGGTGAGCAAAAAGTTCTTGCCCTTTAGGTTCTCATAGTCCGGCCGCCCTGGACCTTCGCCGTACCACTCTGCCCAGCCCATGATGTCGGCCATCCCCTGGCACGGATGAAATTTGTCATCAGCCATGTTCAGGATCGGGACATCGGACCACTGGGCGTATTCGCGTAGCATCTCATTGCCGGCGCCATAGTAGGGCACCTTGTCTTCCAGGATGCGGATACCAATGCCGCACACATAGCGCGCCATCACCTGCGCCGCATCCTCGATGGTCTCGCCGGCCTGCTTTTCGGTCTTGAACCGCCCGGCTGAAGGCGTCATAAACTGGGCATGTCCGCCTAGCTCCGTAGCCGCCGCCTCGAAGGACATGCGGGTGCGGACCGACGGGTTGTAGAAGAACATCATAAAGGTCTGGTGCGCCAGGATTTCCGTCCAGCGCGGTGAAAAGCGATCGCGCTTCATCTTGGCTGCCAGATCGAGGAGGGCTTTCAGCTCCTCCACCGACCATTCCTGGGAAACGATAAAATCTTTGCCGTACAGATCCATAGTAGCCTCCGTTATTCGTGGACCCGGGTTGCGAATCTCCGAACAACTACATCGTCAGGGCCATGACCGCCTTTTGGGCATGCAGGCGGTTCTCGGCCTGGTCATAGATCGCACTGCGCCAGCCACTCTTGGGATCGGTGTTGTCCATAACCTCGTTGGACACCTCCCACGCCCGGTCGGCGGGCAGGCAGTGCATATAGATGGCGTTTCGATCGCCCAACTCCATATACTCGCGGGTGGCCTTCCAGTCTTTGTACTTGTCAAAGGCCTGCTGCGCCTTCTCTAGGCTGTCCTCGCCCACCGGCGGCTTGTAGATGGGCACGGCGGCCCACGCCTTGGGATAGAGGACGTGCGCGCCCTCGGCCGCGCCCATAAAGTCATCGGTGATCTCAAAGCTGCTGCCATTCATCTCGGCATTGGCCTGGCAGGCGGCGACGATTTCTGGATCAAGGGCCATCTCGGGCGGGTGCGCCAGCACCGTATCACAGCCCATCAGCGTCGCCGCAATGATGGCGCTCTGCGGCACGGCACGCGGCTTGTGGGCGCTGGGCGAGTAGGCCCAGCTCATGACGAACTTGACACCCTTGAAGGTCCCAAACTTCTCTTTGACGGTCAGCACATCGGCCAAGGCCTGGAAGGGATGGTATTTGTCGTCCTCCATGTTCAGGATGGGAATGTCCGACCAGCGGGCGAACTCGTGTAGCAGGGCGTTGGCGCCGCCGTACTCCCAGTCCACCGGGTCGCCGTAACAGCGGATGGCGATGGCCTCGCCCATGCGCGACAGCACGCGGGCCACATCACTGACCCGCTCGGTACTGTAAGCGACCTCTTTGCCCTCCAGCGCCGGGGTATAGATCTTGCCCGGATCCAAAAAGTGGGCGTGGCCGCCAAGCTGGTGCATGCCCGCCTCAAAGCTGTTGCGGGTACGCAGGCTCTGGTTGTAAAAGATCATGAACAACGTCTTGGCCCGCAGCAGATGGTCGTGGTACTGGCTGATGGCCCGGTCGCGCTTGAGATCCAGTGCCAGATCCAGGATCTGACCCACCTCTTCCTTCGACCAGTCCAGCAGGGTGATAAAATCCCGCCCTCTGAATGTGTCTGTCCTCATGTCTGCTCTCCTTTTTTCCTCTATTTTGATAGCAAGTGGGAGGCCCAGCAGCTCGCAGGCAGACTGCGCGTCTGAGCCTCTAGCCCTACAACAAACCGACCCGTTCGTTGAAGGCTTCGATCAGGGCATCGATCGCGTCGATCTGGCGATGCTTGCTGCTCCAGTACTCACGATCGTACCATTGCGCCTGGATCTCTTCGTACGTTTTGCCCTGCTGCTCCACCCAGGTATAATACTTGAGGTTGTGGATGCGCTTCTGATCCCAATAGCCCAACTCTTCGACGTAATCGACAGTGCAACCAACGAGATGGCGATGGTAGTCCGCGGCCGCATCGGCTTCTGTATACTCACCATGCTCCTCGTGCAATTCCCGGAGCCGACTCTCATACAACTCCATCGAGTCGGTCCATACGGTCAGCACAATGTCGTTCTCGCCCAGTTCGTACCATTTGGCAAACTTGATGGAGGATAACACGTTGGCGATACTGGAAATGCCGAGGAGGTCCAGATTGTCCACCAGGTCCACCGGAACGCCCTGCTTGACCAGATACGCACGACCCACTGACTCGTTGAACAGGCGTACCAGATCCATACAGGCTTGGTCATCGATGGCCATCACCATGTCGGTGTTCTTCATGTTGTGGATCCAGGGTACGTGCTTGTCGCCGATGCCCTCAATGCGGTGGCCTCCAAATCCATTGAGTATGAGCGTCGGGCACTGCAGCGCTTCACTGGCCGCCACCTTGCTGGTCGGAAAAAGCTCCTTCATATAGTCGCCACAACCAATGGTCCCCGCCGAACCGGTGGTCAGCACCACACCCCGGTACTGGTCCTGGGGTCCCATCTCCTGTTCCAGAACCTCTTGCATGGCATGACCGGTGACGTCGTAATGCCACAAATGATTGCCGAACTCGTCAAACTGGTTAAAGATGACAATGTCATCGCCACGCTCCTGCTTGAGTTCCCAGCATTTGTCAAAGATCTCCTTGACGTTGCTCTCACAGCCAGGGGTAGCGATCACCTCGCCTGAAACAGACGCCAGCCACTCGAACCGCTCGCGGCTCATCTCTTCGGGCAAGATGGCGACCGATTCGCAAGCCAGCAATGTGGCGTCGTAGGCGCCACCGCGGCAGTAGTTGCCCGTGGAGGGCCAGACTGCCTTTTGACTGGTGGGGTCGAACTGACCGGTGACCAGGCGGGGTGCCAGACAGCCAAAGGTGGCGCCGACCTTGTGCGCGCCGGTGGGAAACCACTTGCCCACCAGGCAGATGATGCGTGCCTCTACACCGGTCAGCGACGGTGGCAATTCAATATAGTTCACGCCACCATACTGACCTCCTTGCGCTACCGGCTCGTTCTTCCAGGTGATGCGGAACAGGTTCAGGGAATTGATATCCCACAGACCAACATCGGCCAACTTGCTCTTAACCGCGTCTGGAATCAACGAGGGGTCCCGCATCTGTGCGAAGGTGGGCACGATGATGTTTCGCTCCCGCGCCCGCTGGACCGTACGTTCTAATTGTTCTTCGTAGATGGTCAGATCTATCATTCTT
>JASFOV010000463.1:0-4300 GCA_050116355.1 Anaerolineae bacterium | reverse complement strand
CTGCTGGACGAGCCGATCAACCACCTGGACATCCCCTCGCGCAGCCGCTTTGAGCAGGCAATGACGGCCTTTGAGGGCACGGTGTTGGCCATCGTCCACGACCGCTACTTCATCGAGCGCTTTGCCACGGGTCTGTGGGCCATCCAGGGACAGACCATCCGCCCGTACGTCGATCTGGAAGATCTGGGACGAGCACAGCAGCAGATGGGATGAAAGGGGCAAAACAGGCTTTTGACACGTAGCCCAAGATATGCTATGATTCATACGTCGCACAAGGGTCGTGGCATGCATTGGGATCTACCATCCGCCAGCCAAGAGAATAGAGCGCAAATCGCTAAGCCACTCGGCTTGGAGGTGCGTGTCGAGCGACGGCCCAGGCTGCCCGTCTTGCTCCACCAGGGAGCGGGATGGGCGCTTTTTTTGTGCTACTCATCCGATAGGCCAACCCATATGGAGGCAAGAGGCTATGATGCGATTGACAAGGTGGTTGCTGATGTTCCTGGTGGTGGTGCTGGTCAGCGCAGGCACCCCGGCCGCATCCCAAGCTGACCAAACGCTGGCCACAAACCCCAGCGCGGCCGGGATTGTGTCGCTGGTGGGCCAATGGGGTGGCAGCACGTATGCCGTTGCCCATCAGGGCAACTATGCCTATGTCGGCGAAGGCACGCGCCTGGTCATTGTGGATGTCTCGAACCCCGCAGTGCCAGTCCTGGTAGGCAAAACGCCACCGCTAGCAGGTGTAGTCCGGGGGCTCACACTGGACGGATCCTACGCCTACGTCGCGGCCTTTCGTGGTGGCCTGCGCATTGTGGACGTGTCCGCGCCAGCGCAACCGGTCGAGGTCGGCTTCTACGACACGCCGGGCATCACCTTTGATGTGGCCGTGGCGGGAGCCTACGCTTATCTGGCCGACGGGGATGGGGGCATGCGCGTTGTGGATGTGTCGGACCCGACCCAACCCACCGAAGTGGGATCGATCGACACGCCCGATGCGTCCTTCGGCATTGCGGTGGCCAGTGGATACGCCTATGTAGCGGACGATTACCTGCTGGTGATCGATGTATCCGATCCGGCCCAGCCGGCCCTGGCCAAGACATTCACACCATCGAGTGTCCCCAGAGACGTGGCCCTTAGCGGTTCCCACGCCTACGTGGCCATCGGAGATGGCGGCCTGCTGGTGCTGGACATCTCCAACCCCACAAATCCTGTCGAGGAGGGAGTGTACAACACGCCATCCCTCGCCCTAGAGGTAGCGGTCACAAACGGCTATGCCTACGTCGCTGACGAGTTGGGCGGCCTGCGCGTGGTGGATGTGTCGGACCCGACCCAACCAGCCGAGATCGGCGTGTATGACACACCCGAATCTGCCTACGGGGTGACTGTGTCCGGGGACTATGCCTACGTGGCCGACCGGTCGGCCGGGCTGCGCGTCGTATCCGTCTCCACGCCGGCCACGCCGGCCGAGGTCGGATTCTACGATGCTTCGGGATCCGCCTATGGGGCGACCGTGTCCGGCGACTATGCCTACGTCGCAGATTTTTGGAGTGGTCTGCATGTGGTGGACACCTCGAACCCGGCCCAGCCGGTCGCGGTGGGCTTCTATGACTCGCCCGGGCTGGCCCGCAGCGTGGTCGTGACCGGGACTCATGCCCTCCTCGCCGACTGGGGGGCTGGGCTGCGGGTGGTGGACGTGTCGGATCCCACCCAGCCGGCAGAAGAGGGATTCTACGATACGGCCGGCCTGGCCTATGGTGTGACGGTGGTAGGTAACCTGGCCTACGTTGCCGATGGTGCATCCGGATTGCAGTTGGTGGACATCTCGGATCCGACCTCACCCAGCCCGCGCGGCTCCCTCGGCTTGCTGGGCTTTGCTGGCGATGTAGCGGTGAGCGGTGACTATGCCTTCGTCGCCGGCAACACCGGGGGACTGCGCGTCGTGGATGTTTCGGACCCAGACGCCTTAGCCGAGGTTGGAGTCTATGACACGCCAACCACTGTCGGGGATGTGGCCCTGGTCGGAAGCCTTGCCTTCGTCGCCGCCTATAACGACGGGCTGCGGGTGGTGGATATTTCGGACCCGGCTCTGCCCAACGAGATCGGCGTCTATATCTCGGGAGCCAGTGCCGTATCCGTGGCCGTCGACGGCGCTCATGCCTACGTCGCCGAAAACCCGGATGGCCTTCGCGTGATAGATATATCGGATCCGACACAGCCTGCCCTGGCAGCATTCTACGCTTCACCAGGGAATGCCCTCGGGGTGGCACGCAGCGGAGGCTACACCTACCTCTCCGAGGAAACCGCTGGGCTGGCGATCCTGGATCACAGCGAGGGTAGCCATACGGTGTACCTGCCGTTGGTGCTTCGAGTCTGGTGATGTAGCTGCGGGGTCTGCCGCACGGCACTGTGCACTGCTTGGCACAGCCAGCCGGATGGCTGCGGTCCAGCACCGACATGTCTGTAATGACCAGCTTGGGAGAGGGCTCTGGAAACGCTCTGGCCTGATAGTGGCGGCACAACAGCCCCTTTGTCCCACCAATCGCCGGGATCGATGAGGAGAAGAGCGTCCAGGATTGAGGTCTATGCCTTCACGACGACGGTGGATTGGCTCCAGTACGAAGCCATCCAGGCTGACATCTTTAGCCAACTGGTGGCGGCCGTGCCCGAGTTCGATCTGCGCGTCTTCCAGGAGCCGGCGGGGGTGGATTTCCAGGCGCTGGTGCGGGCGCGGTAGGGATCTGCGCGTTTCACCAAGGCCAACTGTTACGCCGAAGGGTCGTGGTAGGAAGGCCCTGGGCCAAGACCACCTGCTCCTTTTGCCGCAGGATGCCGGCCTTTAGCCCAAACCAGCCTCCCTGGCCCGGATGACCGCCTGGGCCCGATCGGCCACTTGTAGCTTGCTAAAGATGTTGGAGACGTGATTGCGTACCGTCTTGATGCTAATGGTCAGGCTTTCGGCGATGTCGGCGTTCGATTCGCCGCGGGCGATTATGGCGCGTCGCCTCAATGCCGTCCATATCCGGCATTTGCAGATCCATCAAGATGACATCGGGTTGGCCCTTGACGGCCAAGTCGATCGCTTCCCTACCAGTGGACGCTTCGCCCACGACTTCGGTGTCGGCCGCAGACCGGAGCAGTGCCTTGAGGCCATCGCGAAAGAGTTGGTGATCGTCGGCAATCAGAACGTAGATGGTGTCCTTCCCTAGCTCCTTGATCGACTCATGAACCGAGGGGAAGTACAGCGGTTACCCGTGTGCCCGCCCCTGGTTGGGATTCAATGTTGCACAAGCCGCCCAGTTCGGCGGCGCGTTCGCGCATAGAGGCCAGACCCACGCCTGTGCGCACGCTATCGGGCAACCCCTGGCCGTCATCCTCAATGCTCAGGTATAGACGACCGCCGTCCTCTTCTTGTAGCGCTAGGCGCAGGTTGCAGTGCTTCGCCCGGGAGTGGCGGACAACGTTGGTCAATGCCTCCCGCGCGATGTGATAGGCGGCCACTTCCACCGCAGCCGGCAGCTGAGACCGTGCTTCTGCCAGCCACTCTTGGGTTGCTTGGAGTCCATTTTCCTGTACGGCTACGACTGTTACGTCAGCCGTCAGTGGCACACCAGCAGCCTGACAGCGCATCTCCAACCTCTGGAGGGCCGCGTCTGCCTACTCTTCAAGCCAGGCCGAAAGTTCGGCCCGAGAGGCTGGGTCATCATCGCTGGCCAGTTCGCGACGATAGCCTGCGTGGATGTCCAAGGCCAAGGTTTCGTCCACGACGTACAGGCCATGAATGAGCAGATCTTCGCTCCGCGCGATCTGAATGCTGGCGGCTGCAGCCGCCAGCGCGGCTGGCGAACCGTCCTGCACAACGAGGATTTCGCCGAATTCCTTTCTCTGTCAGTCGTAGTGCTCGCTTCTAATTGCTTTCGAGCAGATGTTGCCTGCGATTTTGACCGGTCAGGCACCTGACCAGAGGCGACAGGATCGTGGGCGCAAGAGCGGCATCCCATCCCGCCCAGATGTCGTGCAGCCCTGACGTACAAACGGTTCAGCCGCGGTCGCCACTCCCCACAGTCCCATCCTGTTCGCTCAGGCCAAGCGCTTGGGCATAGAACCGATCCACGTACTCTTTTACCATCCGCTGGGCGCTGAACCGAGGCGATACAGTTTTGATTGCTGCTTTCATCACCTGAACGAATGAGTGGGGTACACCGTCATCGGAACGATGATAGAAGAGCGGTACAATCTCCTCTTCCAACAGGTGGTAGAGGGCCTCTGCATCGGCTTGGGTGCGGTCACCGTCACCCTGGAACTG
>JASFOV010000462.1:0-4310 GCA_050116355.1 Anaerolineae bacterium | reverse complement strand
CGCCGATCTGCATGATGTCCGGTGCGTCGTTGGCGGCGATTTGGGTCAGCAGTCGCGTATAGTAGTCCCGCCCAGCCACCGCCTCTAGCTGGACCAAAATGTCGGGATTTTCTTCCTCAAAGCGGGCGATGATTTCCTGGTGGGGGTTCAATCCCTCACCACTGTCGCCGGTGCCGACGCGCAAGATGATATTGCCTTCTTCGTCAGGTGGCTCTTCAGGTTCGGGGGTCGCAGTGATCACCGACTCGACGACCACGGTCACCTCTTTTTCGACTATCTGTGGCGCAGGCGTCGGCCCACAGGCTGATACCAACATGACAAAGACGATCAAGAGGCTGGCAACTGTTGCAAATCTTTTCATGTCTCATCTCTCCTTTAGGGGTCTTTGCTTAAATCTCGGATCCGATCGTTTGGTGTTGTTTGGCCCTTCCACCTCCTTGTCTTGGTCTCCCATCTTGCCGGCAAGATGAGCACCGGCCAAAAATGGCGAAATGATCAAAGGTGGGTTCGAAATCAAAGTCCTGACGGATCGCTGTAGCCACCGGGGCAAGGTAGCGGTGGTCGAGATCTATGACGCGTCCGCAATCCTTGCAGATCAGGTGGTGGTGGGGCCGGTCGGTTACGATCTCGAACTCGGCATGGCCCCGACCTAAATCGGTCTGGCTGATGATGCGCGCCTCTCGCAGTCGCTCCATGGTGCGGTAGACGGTCGAGAGGTCAATATCGTGGCCATGCGCAAGGGTTTTCTCGTGGATCTGTTCAGCGCTGGCATGCCCATCCAGCTCACAGAGAATTTGCAGGATGATGGCCCGCTGTCGCGTCACGCGGTACCCAGATTGGCGCACCCGGTCCAACAGGGTCTCAAGGTCGGCGACCTGCATAGGCTTCCTTTCTGCAATGATTTGCAAGCGCATTGTAGCAGGAATCGCCCAAATGTCAAGCTTCTTCGGTTCGGTATGGTGAGGCAAGGGGGGAGTGGTCCAACATGCCGCCGTCGGTGGATGACGGGAACCAGGGCTGGAAGGTATGGCTCATTGCTTTCATCCCTGCGGGCAGAGTCCGGTTGTGTGATGGCGTGCCTGTGCACTGAACAGTGAACAGGATTTGTGTAGTGTTAGGTCAGGCCAATACGTCTTTGAGCGCGGCTTCAACGATCAGATATTGGAACTCAAAGCCCAACTGTTGGAGGTGTTTGGGGATGGCTCGTTGCCCGTCCAACACAACCGTTGCCATCTCGCCAAATACGAGCTTGACCGCAAAGGCGGGCGTGGGCATGATGGCTGGGCGACCGAGGACTCGGCCCAAAGCGCGCATGAACTGCGCATTGGTCACGGGATTGGGCGCGCTCAGGTTGAAGGGTCCGTGCGCTTCCGGATTCTCAATCAGGAAACGGATGGCAGCCACTTCATCCTGAAGATGGATCCAAGAAAACCATTGTTGTCCGTCCCCCAAGGGTCCACCCACGAACAGTTTGGTGGCCAGCACCATGCGCGGCAGCGCTCCATCATCGGCATCAAGAACCGGCGCACTACGGATGATCGCGCGTCGCACCCCCATAGTCTCGACCGGTTCGGTGGAGGCTTCCCAGTAGCGGACTACGACCTGTGCCGCCCAATCGTCGCCAGGCGACGCATCTTCTGTGAGCTTCTCGTCACCGCGAGGACCATAGTACCCTACGCCCGACGCCTGGATGACTACTTTGGGTTTCTGGCTGGCCTGTTCCACAGCCTCGACTACCGCTCGGCCCGCATTCAACCGGCTGTTCTCAATGCGCGCCTTGCGCTCATCGGTCCAGCGTCCGGCGCCGATGTTCTCGCCGGCCAGGTTCACAATCGCGTCGGCGCCATCAGCTAGGTGCCCCCAGCCACTGGCAGTCTTGGCATCCCACTGTTGCACGACCACGTCGGCGGGCAAGCCATTGGCCTTGCTCGGTGTCCGGCTGAGAATGATGACCTCGTGGTTATCGGTGACAAGGTTGGCGGACAGTGCGCGGCCTATGAGACCGGTTCCGCCGGTAATGAGTACACGCATTGGCATACCTCCTACTTGGTTAGGCTTGCTCGTCAAGCACCTTACTCAACCAGTCAATAATGGGCTTACCTCGATCATCCAACTGTTCTCGAGCTGCCCGGTAGTAGGCACGCAGGTATGCTTCCAGTGCTTCCGCCGGTATCCCGTGGCTCTGTATCAAACCGCGCAGCCATTCAATGTCCCCACCCAAGTATTCCATACTTCCCAGGGCAAGAGCCGCATCGATGTTCGTGCCGAGCTCGTGGGTGGCCATGTTCAGATACTGTTTGCCGACTTGCTGCGACGCCAATTCGTGGGTAACGAGCGACTCGATGATCCCCTGGCGTTCGCCAAAGTGCTCCCGGGCCTGGTGGTAACGCTCTGGCACTGTGGTGCCCTTTGGCAGTGGACGGGGCGCAGTCATTAACCGTTCCACCGCCTCGGCGGCCGAC
This sequence comes from Anaerolineae bacterium, assembly GCA_050116355.1. GTDB lineage: Bacteria > Chloroflexota > Anaerolineae > JAAYZQ01 > JAAYZQ01 > JASFOV01. The sequence continues at coordinate 1,848 of JASFOV010000462.1, read as the reverse complement.
GCCAGCTCCTGACCAAGAAAGTGGCCGGGAATCTGCTCCTGCAGGGCGGGCTGGAGATTAAAGATCAATCCCCCGTAGGCCAATGGAACCTCTAGATCCTGCAGAGCCTGGGCAGCCTCGAGCAGGCTGGCCGCCGAATGAAGTTGCTGGGCGGCCAGGATTACCATTTGTGGCGAGGTGGCCTCGACCGTCGTCTCCAGACGCGCTACCGGCACGTTGGCGCCCAGATAGACAACGGCCCAACCTCGGCGCCGCAGGAGGAGCGTCAGCAACAACAAACCAAATACATGGTGCTCCTCTGGCGGGCAAGCGACCAGAATCCGACCGGGCCGCGTCGGCGGTGGCGCGGCCATTACCTGCGCCTCCAGTCTGCGGAGGGCTAATTCCGAACAGAAATGTTCCTGCTGCACGGTCACGTTGCCCTCATACCATCCCTGGCCGATCTCGGCCATTGCCTTCTGTAGCAACTCAACCGAAACAGTTTCCGGTGTATAGAGAGCAAAGGCTTGGTTGATTGCTTGCTCAGCCTCCAACTCTTTGAATGCTAGGCATGCCTCGACCCAATCGTGGCGCAACTCATCAATCGTCGAACCGCTTGGTCGTTGACTCGGTACGCGGGTCGAAGGCGAAGCAATAGGGGTTGGCGCTCGTAGTGGATCTCGGCCCTCGGCTTCGATCTGTCGCCACAAGTCGACGGCCCGCTTGATGCTCAATCCTTCCCGTTGGCGGGCCATTAGCCACTTGATGAGGCTGATGTCATGCTGCGAGTAGAGGCGGTGCCCGCCCGCACTCCGCTCGGGCGCGGGTAGACCATAACGCCGTTCCCAGGCGCGCAGGGTGTCGGGCTTGAGCCCAGTCTGCTGCACTACAGCTTTCAAGTTAAAAAAGGGCTTTTCCTGAGTCACCGATTACTTACTCCTCGCTAAGGTACCTTGCTCTCAGCGGGCCAATGAGCAGAGGGCAGATAGGCGGAGATGTATGTCTCTTAACGTCTTTTCTGTTGAGAATCGTCTCCACTGCTAGCCCTTGGCCTGCACGGCCACGAACCCGATCGCCCCAGGCCCGATATGCGTTCCTATGACCGGTGTGACCTCCGCTGATAGGGGCGCCTCCGTGCCGGGAAACAGATCGCGCGCTCTTTTATGCAGGGCAGCCACTCCTTGATCGTCATGGGTATGGACCAGGGTTAGTTGTTCCAGCGGTCCCAGCTCGCGCACGAGCTCGATGACCCGATCGGTGGCGGCCCGGCGGGTGCGTACCCGTTCCATCTCAGGCTCACCGCCGTGCATCTTCAGAATGGGCTTGATCCGCAATACGGAGCCCAAGCCCCATTGAAAGCGACTCAGGCGACCGCTGCGGCGCAGGAACTCCAGTGTGTTTAGCGCAGCGAAGCAGTAGGTCCGCGCTGCCTGGTCTTTGAGCTGGGTAACGATCTCAGTTGCAGATTGACCTTCGGCGGCGGCATGTGCTGCGGCCAAGACCTGCAAGCCGGTTCCCAGCGTCAACTGGTCCGAATCGTATACCGTCACTGGCACCGCCTCGAATTCCTCTTGAGCCAATCGCGCAGAGTTGACCACGGCACTGAGACTGGTTGAGATGTGGATTGACAGAATTTCGGTAGCCCCTTCCTCAGCCAGCTGCTGGTACGCCTCGTAAAACTGACCGGGTCCAGGAACCGATGTCGTTGGATGGGTCGCAAAACTGGGCAATCCTTCGTAGAACTCTTGGCGGGATATCTCGACCCCGTCCAGGTAGCTGTCGGTGCCGATGTTGATGTACAGCGGCACCACAGCAATCCCGTGTTCTTCAATCAGGTGTTGGGGCAGGTCGCAGTTGCTATCCGTGACG
>JASFOV010000461.1:0-4321 GCA_050116355.1 Anaerolineae bacterium | reverse complement strand
CAAATACAACGTGCTGCCCGTGGATGGCCGCGGCACGCTGCGCTTCGCTGAGGAGCGTCCCCAGATCGCCAAGGACCGCACTACCTACACCTTCTATCCCCATACTCAATCGGTACCCTTTAACGCCGGACCGCGTCTGCTGAACCGGACCCACTCGATTACGGCCGACGTAGAGATCCCGGAATCCGGCGCCGAGGGTGTCTTGGTTTCCTTTGGCGGGACCGATGGCGGCTATTCACTCTACGTTCAAGACGGTAAGCTGCAGTACGTGCAGAACTATGTCGCACGTGAATACTTGCACGTCGCGGCCACCAAGCCGGTGCCCGCCGGTCGCCACGACCTGCGCTTCGAGTTCGAAGTCACAGGTCCACCCGACATCGCCAATGGTAAGGGAACACCCGGGCGCGCCCAGCTCTACATCGATGGCAAACTAGTCGGGCAGTCCGAGTTTTCGGTCACGACCCCGCTCAGCTTGGGACTCACCGGCGGTATCTCCGTGGGTGCCGATCCCGGTGCTCCGGTGGCCCCGTTCTACAAGTCGCCGTTTGAATTCAGCGGAAAGGTTCATAGTGTAACTTTCGACCTCAGCGGCGACGTGATTGAGGACAAAGAGGCCGAGATGCGCATGATCATGGCTCGTCAGTAGGGGCACGTAGCTGACCATGAACCTGTACCATAGGCGGTTTCCAAAGGGACTGTTGGTTCCAAATATCACTTATAAGGAGAAACGCAATGGCAACAATTACTGTTCTAAAGTTCGAAACGCCCGAGGGCGCCGGGGAGACACTGGATCTGATCAAGGATCTGTCCAAGCAGCAGTTGATCAACTTGCATGATGCGGCCGTGGTCACCTGGCCCGAGGGCAAGAAACAGCCCAAGACCAAGCAACTGGCCAACCTGGCCGGTGCGGGCGCCCTTGATGGCGCTTTCTGGGGCATGCTGTTCGGTTTGATCTTCTTTGTCCCCTTCTTTGGCATGGCCATTGGTGCAGCTATGGGGGCCCTTGCCGGCAAGTTCGCCGACTATGGCATCGATGATGACTTTATCAAGACCATCCGAGAGCAGGTCACGGAAGGGACCTCGGCTTTGTTTCTCATGACCAGCGATGCTGTAGTGGACAAGGTGGCCGATGCTTTCAAGGATGTCCAGTTTGAACTGTTGACCACCAACCTGTCCAAGGACGAGGAAGCGCAACTGCGCGAGGCTTTTAGCGCCTAAGTGGTCTGGCAACAGCCGCGTCCAGGCTGGACCCCCCTCGGGCAACGCGCACCGGGGGAGGTCCAGTCCACCTATCGTCCGGCGAAGAGACGCCTGATTGTGCCCTGAATGGCGTAGAGTAGGGTTCCATGGGTCACCCAGGAAGCCACGTTGCATCAGCTCTCAGGCTGGACTATGTTGAGGAGGTTCATATACAATGGCTAGAAGAAGAGGTGCTCGAAGGACAGCCCGGAGGACGGCCCGGCGCACGAGCCGGCGTACTGCCCGCCGGGTGCATCGCCGTATGAGAAGAAGGCGCATCATGGTCGGCGGCTTTGTCCTGTTAGCAGCGGCGGGAACGGCGGCGGCCATCAAGCTGTCCAAGCAGGACGCCGATCGAATTGAAGCGCAGACCGGGGTCCCCGTCGAGGAAATGACCGAAGAAGAGTTGGTGGCGGCCATGGAGCAACTGGGGATCCAGTCCATCGAGCTGGATGAGAACGACCAGGCCATTATCACCGACCAAGGGGAGGCTCCGGCAGCTGCGCCTGCCGCAGCGGCGCCCGAGGCGCAACCCACACCGGCTGAGCCCGAACCGTCCTATCTAGACGAGCTGGAGCGACTGGCTGGCCTGCGCGACAAAGGTATCGTCAGCGACGAGGAGTTTGAGGCCAAGAAGAAACAACTGCTCGGCCTGTAATCGGCGATCCACCGGGGCTGGGAGGCATCTATCCCGGCCCCGGTTGCTTGGCTGCAGGCAGAGACTCCTGCTGGATAGCCATCCGTAGCCCGTGGTGGTTGCGAGGGTCCGTGGAGTATCGGCCTGATCCCGATGGCCAGCGCTGCGGTGGACGGTCGCCCAGGAGACACGCGGATGGCCAGCAAAAACTCGTCAGCAGTCGAAGAATACGGCGACTTTGTCGAGATCTTTGTCGACTTGTGGCACAAGGGCCTTCAGGACCCTGCCGCAACCCAGGCGCAGACGCTGGAATGGCTCCTCGAGGGGTATGCCCAGACGCTCTATGGCCGGCAGCACCGTGCAGCCGAATTGCTGAAGCTGGTGGGTGATCCCTCTCATCTCTTCCAGGCCTATCGCCGCGCTTTTCCAGCCATGACCTACGAGGCGCTGCAGCCTTGGTTCGATCGCGTACGCGGCGGCGAGACTGAAGCCCTGCTACCAGAGTCACCTGTTGCCTGGGCTATGACACGCGGCACCACACGCGGAACGCCCAAGCGCATTCCCATTACCCCGACCGATCTCGGCATCCGTGTGGCTGCTGCCCGTGGTCTACTCAACCATCTGTTGCGTACCGGTCAGCTGGACGCTATCAACGGCTACAACCTTAACCTCAATTACCCAGCGGTGGTCGGCACGCTGGACATTGCGGGCCAGCGGATACCCTACGGCTTCAGTTCCGGCATTTACGTCCGCCATGCGGCGGACGCTACGCCTGTCGAGATCCTGCCGCCTCAAGAAGAGATCGATGCCCTGGGGGGTGGCACCACGTCCGGCGCCTGGAGGCGTCGCTTTGAGATGGTGTACCAGCGGACCAAAGATGCGCCCATCACCATGTGCGCTGGCGTCTGTCCCTCCCTCCTCGAATTTGGCCGGTACCTCCAGCGCCAGCACAAGGTTCTGCCCAAGCACCTCTGGGACATGCGGGCCATCGCCGTCACCAGTGTGCCCGGCATCCAGACCAAGTATCGACCCGCCCTACACGCCCTCTATGGCCCCGTGGACATCGTCGAGATGTACATTGCCACCGAAGGCACCTTCGCCCAGCAGCGCGATGAACGACGGCTCCTAGTGCCCAATTTTGATCTATATGTGTTTGAAGTCTTGGTACGAGGGGGACAGGTCAAGATGCTTCACGAGATGCGGGCCGGCGAGTATGGGGAGCTTATCGTCTCCACACCGGTTCTGCCCCGTTATGCCATCGGGGATGTGATACGCGCCTTCGACCCGCCCTATTTCCGCTGTATTGGGCGCAAGGGACCCTGGACCAAGCTACGCTACTGGCTGGACGGGATCCGCTACCTCGACTTTGGCCGGGCCTGAAGCCGGGTCGTACGCCTCATCCCTGGCGTCGCGGCACGATGTTGCGCACTGTCTGTTTGGCAATGTAGGCCAGCATCCCGCCCCAATTCTGCCGGCGCCATTCGTTGCCCGTGATCATGTTGCGCACCAGCCGGATCGGATGGAGATATACCGTGGTCCAGGCCCAACGGGTGTAGGCGTAGATCTGCTGGGGGCTCATCCGCGGGTTTGGGGCGAGGACGTGAGCCATGTCATGGCGGGCATAGTCCGCCGGCAATTCGAGCCAGCCCTGTTCCACCGCCCGGTCATAATCCGGCGCGCCGGGAAACAGGGTGTAGACTAGAAACACCGGAAAGTCCACGTCCAACTCGTTGACCAGCCGCACCTTTTGCTCAAAGGTGCTGGGGGTGTCGTCGGGTAGGCCCACGATCTGCATCCCCTGGCACACGATGTCGTGCTGGCGCAGCAGCCGCACCGCCTCGCGGACGGTGTCGGTCGCCAGTTGTTTGTTCAAGGCATCGCGTTGCTCATCGTTCGAGGCCTCGATGCCGATCTGCACCATGCGGTTGCCCGCTCGTCGCATTAGGGGGAGTAGTTCCCGGTGCTTGACCACCATATCGGCCCGTCCCTGATAATACCAGTTGACGTCGATGTCGCGGTCAAGGATCCCCTGGCAGATGGCGGCGATGTGATCCCCGCTGACGTTGAAGCAGTCGTCCCCGAACCAGATGTTGCGTCGCTGGTAGCGGTTGACCAAGATGTCCACCTGTTCGATCACCGCCTCAGGATCGTGGGGCCGCCAGCCACCGCCCCAGAACGGCCACTCGGAGCAGAAGCTGCATTGGAAGGGACATCCCCGGCTGGCGACAACGGTCGCAAAAGGTCCGCCCAGGGACGCAAAATGGTAGCGTTCCATCGGCATCAAGTGAAAGGCCGGCAGCGGCGACTGGCTGATGTCCAGCGGCGGTGCCGCCGGGTTGTGCACGACCGTACCGCCCCGGCGGTAGCTGAGGCCGGGTATATCCTCTATCCCAGCGCCGGTATCCACTGCTTGGGCCAGATTGACAATGATTTGATCGCCCTCGC
>JASFOV010000460.1:0-4351 GCA_050116355.1 Anaerolineae bacterium | reverse complement strand
AAACTAGGGGCTAGCAATCGCACCGAGGCTACCAGCTTGGCCCTGCAGCACAATCTGGTTGACTAGCACGACCACCAAAGGTGGGTAGTATCGCTCGCTGCCTGTTCACCTCGGCTAGACATAGTCTGGTTGCGTCCACCTCAGAATCAAAAGTCTGCCACCGATCCTCACTTGGAAAACCGGCCTATACAGACTGAATGAAACAGATCGCACTCGAAACAATATGTAAGACCTGTACAAATGTCTAGGTCACAAATATGCCGAATGACCGTTGTCATCCCCCTTGCTTTTCACCTATAATGAACATATAGATTATCGGTCGGAAAGTGTGAGTTCGATGCATGTTCTTCTGGCGACAGCACAACCAGATTTACGCGTGGCTCTCGAGGTATTGCTGAGCGAAGAGCCAGGCGTTTTTGTGGTGGGTGGAGTCAGCGAGGCTGAAGGGCTGTTGGCCTTGACCAAAATCATGCATCCTGACCTGGTGATGATGGATTGGGATCTACCAGGACGGTCGCCCGCCGAGGTACTATCCGCATCCCGCGCGATTGGGCCTCAAACCCACTTCATCGTTCTCAGCAGCCATGCGGATGACCAGCAGGCTGCTTTGGATGCTGGCGGGGATGCCTTTGTTGTCAAAGGGAACTCCCCGCAGCAGTTACTGACCATATTCCGGGCCCTTCGCTCGGAAGAGGCAGATCATCGGTAGACCCTCCGCGCCCGAGCGGTTGTGGAGGCCTAGCATTGACTGAGAGTGTTCACTAGAAAAAAGGAGGAGTACAATGTCGAACACAGTCAAGATTATCGTCGGAGTATTGATTGGCCTGATCCTGATCGGCATCTGCGTGATCGCCGCCGTTTTGCTGTTGAATCCAGGCGATGAAGTAGAGCCGACCGCGGTCGCCACTGCCGCACCGGAGGCCACGCAGGCACCAGAAGAAACCGCCAATGCCTGGGAACGCATCCAGGCAGCCGGCAAGATCGTCGTCGGCACGTCCGCCGACTACCCGCCGTTCGAGTACTACCAGGATCACCTCCAGATCGACGGCTTCGATATCGCACTCATGGATGAGATTGGCCGGCGCTTGGGCTTGCAGGTCGAGTACCACGACTTTGCCTTTGATGGCCTGGGTGGTGCCTTGCAGCTCGGACAGATCGACCTTGCCATTGCTGCTATCTCGGTCACGCCCGAACGCGAATCCCTTCTCGATTTTACCAACATCTACTTTGTCGGCCAGGACGCAGTTCTGGGCCACGCAGACTCCGACTTTGACATCAATGAGCCGGGCGACCTGTCCCAGTACCGGGTCGGCGCCCAGCGAGCCACTGTGTACGACGACTGGCTAAACGAGAACTTGGTGGACCAAGGGCTGTTGCCGGCGGCCAATCTGTTCGTCTATGAAAAGGCCGATGATGCCATCCGCGACCTGCGCGAAAACCGCCTGGATCTGGTCATGATGGACGCCCAGCCAGCCGAGGTCTTTGCCAGCGAGGAGGACGTCAAGGTTGTCGGTGAGGGCCTGAACCAGCAGCGCTACGCGATCGCCCTGCCCAAGGGTGAAGATGCGCTGCGTGACGAACTGAACCAAGTGCTCAACGACCTGCACAATGAGGGCTTTATCGCCGAGTTGAGCCAAGACTACCTGGATGTCGCTCAACTCTTGCCCACCCCGACCCCGGCGCCGACCAGCACTCCGGCCCCGCCGCCGAGTTGCATCGATGGAATGGCCTTTGTCGAGCACCGCGCCCCCGAGCAAGGGGATGCCAGCACACCCGTCGACATGAACCCCGGCCAACCGTTCACCAAGATCTGGCGCGTGCAGAACATCGGTACTTGCACCTGGGATAGCAGCTACCGCGTCGTCTTTGCCAATGGTAACGTAGCTGCGGCCCGGATGGGTGGCAAGCCGACTGCCGTTCAGGGCGAGGTGGCACCTGGGCAAACCTACGACATCTCGGTAAACTTGGTAGCTCCGGCCCAGGCTGGCATCTACTACGGCTATTGGGAAATGCGCAATGGTAGCCAGACCGGCTTTGGCGAGCGATTGCCCTTTAACATCCGCGTACAGGGAGCCCCGGCCGCCACACCCGTGCCGACCCAGACACCCGTACCTGGCATCGTCTTTACCGTCGACCGTGACAACATCACCGCCGGCGAATGCGTCAACTTCTACTGGAAAGTGGACAACGTCAAGGCCGTCTACTTCTACAGGGGTGGCGAGCCTTGGGAGAACAACGGTGTGGTAGGCGAAGGCAACCAGAAGGAATGTCCGTCAGCGACCACGACCTACTACTTGCGCGTGGTAAAGAACGACGACTCGGTTGAGGTCCGGCAGATCACCGTTTACGTACAGCCCAACACCGAGGCGCCGGCTATCACCCGCTTTACGGTTGATCCGCCGAACCAGATCACCGTGGGCCAGTGCGTGAACGTGCAATGGCGGGTGGAAGGCCAGATCAACCAGGTGACCATCACCGCCAACAACCAGGTGCTGTGGGCCAATGCCCCGACCCAAGGCAATCTGCAGGACTGCCCAAGCGCAACAGGTAACGTGGCCTATGGTATCCAGGCTGTGGGTCCGGGTGGCACCAGCGAGGGACAGCAAAACGTCAACGTGGTCGACCCGGCGACGGCGACGCCTGCTCCCACTGCCGCACCCGCAGATCCCGTCATCCACTCCTTCTACGTGCAGCCCCTTCAGATCCCGGCCGGCGGCTGTGTGAACATCCAGTGGGCCACCGGCGGTGGCGCGGTATGGGTCGACGTCAACCGTGGTGAAGACACCATTCTGGACGACGGGCCGCTCAGTGGTTCGATCCAGGACTGCCCGACAGAGACGGGCACCATTGTGTATGGTGTATCGGCCTTTAACGCCGCCGACAAAGAGGTCTTCCAGCAGATCGAGGTCCAGGTTGGTCCGTAGGCTGCAGTAGGCCTGTGGCATGGCTCCGGCGTAAACGATCCTCGTCAGAGCCTGAGTCATCACAGCATCTGCGTACCGGGTCCGCGCCCTCCAGTGAACCGTTTCGCTGGAGCGTGCGCGGGCCTGTGTTCGCTCAGACTACCCCTGTACCAATCAAACCGGACTGGGACAAGCAATAGGAGGGGCGATGGCCACCACCTGGACTCGAGAGCCCACCCAGGTTGAAGTCGTACGCCGGTTCGTGACAGACGAGTTTGCGATTGCACTCGGGCTCTCGCCCCAAGGGTGGGCCCGCCGGCTGCTCGATCCCATCCTCCGCGTGCCAGGCGACCGGTTCGCTCAGCTGGCAACCGAATTGGAAACCCGGCTCACCGATTCTGGGTTCAGTGCCGCCCTGCACTGGCTACAATCACAGTATGTCAGCGACATCGCTATCCAGGGCGCAGAACACATTCCTCGCCAGGGGCCTTTGCTCGTCGCAGCCAACCACCCCGGCGGGTACGACGGGCTCGCCATTCTAGCCAACCTGGGACGGGACGACTCAAAAATCGTCATTAGCGACGTACCCCTGACCCGGGTCCTGCCCCAGATGGCACAACACATGATCTTTGTATCTTCGGGCCCACAAGGCCGCATGTCAGCCGCCCGTGCCACGATCCGGCACCTGCAATCGGGCGGCGCGATACTGATCTTTCCCAGCGGTATCGTGGACCCGGATCCAGATCTCCAGTCGGGTGCCGAGCAGGGGTTGGCGGATTGGTCGCCGAGCCTTGAACTATTCCTGCGCCGGATTCCTGAGACGCAACTGGTAGTCTCGGTTGTCAGCAGTGTGCTGTCCCAATCGGCCCTCAACAATCCGCTGGTGCGCCTGGTCCAGCCTGCTTGGCGCAGGCGCAAACTTGCGACGTTCCTCCAGATCAGCCAACAGTTGGTCCTAGCCCGGGAACTGCCCCTGTCCATGCGCCTGAGGTTTGGCCAACCGGTCACTGCTGCCGGTCTACTAGACGGAGGTCAGGAAGAAGATTTGGGGGCGGCCATCATCGAGCACGCACGGCTGGTTCTAGCCCAACACACCGCCATGCCCCAAGCAACTGCCACAACCGTCCATCCCAGCAGCTAGATCAAGACGCGCAAGCCACAAGCGTGCACAGGCGACTGGGTGCTTCCCGGGCTGATGAATAGTCAATCCGTTTGTGAGCCGTATCTTTTTGGCTCGATGCCCGTTATCCTTTATATCGGGTACGTTTTCGATTATGACAATCCCTGAGCGTTCGGGAGACCCTTTTCAAGGAGGAAACAGACCTATGCGTAGCAAGAAAGCATTGTGGCTAATGGTACCATGTGTACTCTTGACCAGCGCCTTCGCTGGGCTCCTGCTGACCGCTGGTTCCAATACGACAGTGACCGCGGCCCCACCCACTACCTCC
>JASFOV010000459.1:0-4357 GCA_050116355.1 Anaerolineae bacterium | reverse complement strand
AATCGCCATAGAACCAAAATGCCACTTCTTGCAGATAAAATTCCTCGGTGCGCCAGTGATCCGGGTTGACGGCCAGCACCACTTGATCAGGCGATCGGCGGACAACCTTGAAGCGTCCCGTACCTACAGGCTCCTCTGTGGAGAAGGGATGCGTGGGCAATTCGGCCGCAGGCACATTGCTGAGCAAGTGCAGTGGCAGCAGGCCAACAGTAGTGTAGTAGAGGAATGAGGGGAATGGCTCATCCAACGTGAACCGCACGGTATGGTCATCCACCACGTATACGGTTACGTTCTTCCATAGTTCGCTGAGGTTGGGATCACCCTGATAGCCCGGATCCTGCATAGCTTGCACGGTAAAGGCCACGTCACCGGCCGTGAAAGGCGCGCCATCATGCCATGTGACATCCTGCCGGAGGCGAAACTCGTACACACTCCCATCCTCGGCCACCTCCCAGCCCTCTGCCAGGGCCGGAACCACCAATCCCGTTTCGTCGATAGCCGTCAGGCCATCAAATACCAACACACTCAGATCCTGGTCAACGGGGTTGGCCTGAACCGCGATTGGAGCCAAAATGGGATTGATGACCTCTGCCAGGCCCAGCACGCCTTCGACGTAAGTTCCACCTTTGGCGGGGACTTCAACGGTTTCGACAGGAGGTTCTTCGGCGGGGATGATTTGGAACAGTACAATGAAGACAAGGATGATGCCAAGAAATGCCAGCGCTGCCTGCCATAGAATGTGCCGGATCACAATACTCCTCTAGGCATACCAAAGGGTGCTCCCCGGCGGTACCACGCCAGAAAACACCCTCTCAGCAACAGGTACGAGGGGATTCCCAGCTATACGACGAGCACACTAACGATGGAAACCAGGAAGAAGGCCACCGCTAGACCGATGGTGACGTTGAATAGAGTCTTTTCCACACCGCGGCGTGTGTGGTAGACTGAGGAATCACCCCCAAAAATGCCACCAAGTCCACCCTGCCCCTTCGCCTGTGCCAGAATAATGGCAACCAAGGCGATCGAGAGGATGATCTGAATGATCTGAACATACGGGACAAACCCTTCCACAGCATACCTCCAGCCAAATTAGCGATAGATTCCGGTTCATCTACAATAGCCGGGGGATTATACCACGTTCTCAGACCCGTGGCAAATGGCTGTCCAGCCATTTCCAGTGTCTCGCATCAAGCATTACCGCTTCGTTATACACGTTTGCCGTCTGGTGGCTTTTGCAGTATAATGGTCGGGTATAGCTCGAGCCGCCGGCACCCCGTATGCTGCGATGGTGCCGGCAGTCCACCGTCGGCTTGTAGCAGGTCCATCACTGGCCCGGCGGCAGCTCACAAGAGAGGGTTGTTACGTGTTTAGTCCGCTGAACTTCATTCTGGGACTCTTTTCCCAAGACATCGGAATCGATCTCGGCACAGCCAACACACTGGTCAACGTCCGCAACAAGGGGATCGTGATCAATGAACCTTCCGTGGTCGCGATCGAGAAAAAAACTAGGAAAGTGCTCGCCATCGGACTTGATGCCAAAGAGATGGTCGGCCGGACGCCCGCCGACATCGTGGCCATCCGGCCTTTGCGCGATGGCGTCATCAGCGACTTTGACGTTACTGAGCGGATGCTGCACTACTTTATCAGAAAGGTCCATGACCAGACTCTGTTGCCGGTTCCCCGCCCCCGCGTAGTGGTTGGCATCCCCTCCGGTGTAACAGAAGTGGAGAAGCGAGCTGTGCACGACGCAGCCCTATCGGCTGGTGCACGCGATGCCTATCTGATCGAAGAGCCTATGGCGGCCGCCATTGGGGCGGGATTGCCCATTACCGACTCGCTGGGCAGCATGGTGGTGGACATTGGCGGCGGCACCACCGAGGTTGCCGTCATTGCTTTGGGCGGTATTGTCGTCAGCCGGAGCCTCCGCGTGGCCGGTGACGAGATGGACGAAGACATCATCCAATATGCCCGCCAGAAGTATAACCTCCTCATCGGCGAGCGAATGGCGGAACGGGTCAAGATCACCATCGGCTCGGCCTACCCCTTGACCCAAGAACAGACGATGACCATCAAGGGACGAAACCTCATCACTGGACTGCCCGAGTCGATCGAAGTAAGCAGCGTGGAGATCCGCGAAGCATTGGCCAACTCGGTGAACATCGTTGTCGAGACTGTCCGCGACGCCCTAGACGATACACCTCCAGAACTGGTTGCAGACCTAATGGAGCAAGGAATCGCTTTGGCTGGCGGAGGCGCACTCTTGCAAGGGCTTGACGAGCGGCTCTCAGAAGAGACCAAGATGCGCGTCTACGTTGCCGAGGATGCCCTAACGTGCGTCGCGAGGGGAGCAGGCAAGGTATTGGAAGACCTGGACCGGCTGCACAAGGTATTGGCCAGCCTGCAAAGAGGTAGCACGGTCCACTAACGGCGATGAATGCAGCCCTTTGGCGACCGCAGCAGAGAAAGGAGCACAGAACTCAACTCTCAATCTGTAGGATAGCACCATGAGCCGTGACCGTCTACAGAACTTGGTCCCTGTTTTGTTGATTGTCGCAGCCCTGGTCGGTTTTGTGCTCCATCAGACGGGTCTGTTAGCACCTGTGGAGGGCCTCCTGGTTAGATTGACTGTTCCCTTCCAGGAGGGTACCACTGCGGTCACAACTTGGTTCGGGGAGCTAGGGCAAACAGCCCGCGATCTGCGCGATCTCCGGCAGCGTAATGAGGCCCTGGAGGAAGAGAACGCAAGCCTTCTACTCGAACTCGTGCGGTTGAAAGAGGTCGAGGCAGAAGCGGTCCTCATGCGCGATCTTCTCAACTTTGCCCAGGCGAATCCTTCTTTCGACATTCAGGGCGCCCACGTCGTGGGACGCGTGATCGGTCGAGATCCCAGCAACCTGCAGCGATACATCACGCTTGATGCGGGCCAAGAAGAGGGCATTGCCGAAAACATGCCAGTTATCACCGATAGAGGCCTGGTGGGGCGAGTGCGCGAAGTAGGCCCGGGTTGGTCTCGGGTACTGCTGACCATTGATGCCAGCAGTTCCGTCAGCGCTTTGACTCAGAGCACGCGGGCCAGCGGAATCGTCCAAGGCCAAGCAGATGGTTCGTTGCTGATGCACTCCATCCTACAGGGTGACACGGTGAGTGTGGGCGATACGGTCTTCACGTCAGGGCTGGGCGGCAATTTTCCTCGCCAGATTCCCATTGGGCAGATTACAGAGGTGGATCGAAAGGACTTTGAGTTGTACCAATCCGCCACCGTCCAACCTACCGTAGACTTTGAACATCTGGAGGCGGTGCTAATCATAACTGGCTTTGAGCCGATCGAAGAGGACACCGCTCAGGAAGCCGCAGAGTGAATTGGTGCACTGTAACTGCAGGGTTGGATCACCGTGAAAGGAACATTGCCGACGGCGAATTGTGACGATATACTTAGTCATCCCGTTGTTTCTCGCTATTGCCCTGCTGCAGGCCACCATCATGCCGCACCTAGCCATCTGGGGGGTTTTTCCCGATCTGCCTTTGATCGTCGTAGCGAGCTGGGGCCTATTACGCGGGCCACGCGAGGGCTTGACCTGGGGCTTTGTCGCTGGGATCGCCGTCGACATCTTTGCTGCTGCGCCCTTTGGCACAGCCACCCTATCTCTGACGTTGATCGGCTTGCTTTCCGGATTGGGTGCGACCAGCGCCCTTCGCGCGCGTCTCATCTTACCCATGGTGTTCGTGTTTCTCGCGACGCTCCTGTACGCCCTTTTGTACATGCTGATCGTCCAGGTTTCGGGCCAGTTTGTCCCGTGGCTGGACAACTTGCTCCGCATCGTCCCGCCATCGGCGGTCTTGAATGGCCTACTCACACCCGTGATCATCGAACTACTGCGTATCGTGCACAGACGACTGGGTCGCGAAGAGATGGAGCTGTAGCTTGAAAGAGTCCGAGTCGCCAGCACCCATCAGAATCAAGATACTCCGGGCCGTCATTGTGGCGGTCTTTGTCGTGCTGGTAGGCCAGGTGCTTCGCCTGCAAATGGTACAAGGTGAGTACTATCAGGAGGCTGCAGACGTCAATCGCTTCCGGCTTGAGGCGAACCCAGCACCCCGCGGGGTAATCTACGACGAGCGTGGCTACTTGTTGGCACGCAACATGCCGCGCATCACCGTCTCGATCGTTCCCGCGTACCTTCCTGAGGAAGAAGACGAGCGCATGGCGCTGCTTCGCAATCTTGCAAACCTGATCGACATGCCACTTGTCGGCCATACCGGTGTGGCACCTAACGCTCTCACCTCTGGGCGGCGCATAGAGCCCGAGCTGGGCATCTTGGGCGTCTTGACTGAAGCCGAGTTGGCTCCCTACCGGCCC
>JASFOV010000458.1:0-4372 GCA_050116355.1 Anaerolineae bacterium | reverse complement strand
AAGCGCGCAACGCACCAAATTCGGGGGGCTCCGGCGCGTAGCGGTTAGGGCCCCGGTCGCGGGGCGCGCGGCCCGTCCTGTCGCCGTGCACAGGGGCCGCGACCGGCCCCCGCAGAGCATGATTCACGAACTGAGCGGACTCCCACCGAAAAGTACACCCTATCCCCGGTTGACAGCTACGCTCTGTGTGCTATCATGTACATATCATTGAACATCACGGCACACACACCATCGCAGCCCCACCGAACACCGCAGCGAGCCCCAGCGCTCGAGCTTCTAGGTTTCCATCACGTGGGCGTCAGATCGTCCAAAGGAGGTACGAAATGTCTGACACAGAGATCAAACAGGCGATGCGCGAGTTTGTGGCAGCCCTGACCAGTGGCGACGCGGACAAAGCGCTTTCCTACTGCACGGAGAGCGCGAGCTGGATCACCCCGGAAGGCACCTTCCAGGGGGTAGAAGCCATGCGGCGCTATGTATCCTGGATGGGCACTACCGTGACCAACGTACGCTTTGAGGACAGCGGGATTGGGATTCTGGTCCAGGGCGACCAAGCCTTCTACGAGCACACCTTCAGCGGCACCTATGAGGGCGAGACCGTCCAGTGGGCGGCCGTGTGCGCGTACGAGTTCAGCGACGGCAAGATCCAGCGGATGAGGATCGCGTACGACCGGCTGACCATCCTCCAGCAGGCGGCCAAGGGCTGGCTGGAGGAGACTGTGGTCAGCTCTCTGGTCAAGCGCGCCGAGAAAGGACTGCACTAAGCCGACCGCCGGTGGAGTGCGCGTGTGGACTGCTCCATACCAGCAGCCTGCACCCTGCTCCTCCGGCGGCCTCTATCGTTCTTGACCTTTTTGGCAGAACATGATATACTATAACAGTACGATATAGGTAGAAACGATCTATCGTCGACCATGCCTGCGGGTTGCCCGTTCGGGAAACCGTTCGCACGATCGCCTGAGGAGGATGTCCGGCGCGACAGGACAGTTCACCAAACTGCTCTGTCCGCCTGAGAGACAACAGCCAATAGTTGCCTTGAGCGCTGGTCTTGTGGGGGGTCCGTTTGCCAGGGACCTGGTTCTCGCCGCAGCAGAGGTAAAAGGTGGCGATCCGGCCAGGTCTTTGCTTTTGTCCCAGCCGCCCCAGGAACAGGGCTCACGGTTCCCCGGGCAATGGTCGACACAAAAATCAACTACGCAAAAGGAGGTGAGTTCAACTGGCCACGGTCGAATTACGATCAGGTGAATCACAGGAGAAGCTGCTCAAGCGCTTTCGCAAGAAGATCCAGCGAGAGCGGGTGTTGAGCGATGCCAAGAAAAAGCGCTATTTTGTATCCAAGAGTGAACAGCGTCGCATTGCCTTGCGCAAGGCGGTCCGCCGCGAGCGCAAGCGCCAACGCAAGAACCAGCGACAGCGACGCCGGTACTAGGGTTCCGGGAGATCGGACCAGCGGAACCGGAGGATTCGTTATGCCCAAGATGAAGACGCACAAGGCCACGGCCAAGCGCTTCAAGATCACAGGTTCGGGCAAGATACGCCGCCTCAAGGGACGGCGCAGTCACCTGCGCCGCAAGAAATCAAAACGGGTCCGACGCTCGTTCGACAAGGATCACCCCGTAGACAAGACCAACCACAAGCGTATCCGGCGCCTGATGGGCCTACGCAACCCGTAGCCGCCCACCGGCAGAACAGGACACGGACAAACTGAACGAGCAGCAGACAGCATCAGCGGGTCCGGGCGAAGAGGCCAAGCGTCGAGGGTATGTCACCCTCGACGACGTCTTGCAGGCTTTTCCTGAAGCCGAAGAGAATTTGGAGCAACTCGAAGATTACTTCGAGGCCTTGGCGGAGCAGGGGATCGCCGTCTACGACGATGACGCCGCTGCCCAAGCGACGCCGGAAGGCGGAGACGACGGCGCACTGGCGCCGTCGGTTCCCCTTGGGCACCGGCAGGATCTGCCTAGTGATATTCCCGCCTCGGACCTGATTGGACTTTACTTTTCCGAAGCAGCGCGCGTGCCTTTGCTAACGCGGGAAGAAGAGCAAGCCCTGGCCCACCAGTGGCAACAGGGACGCGAGGCCGCGCGGTGCCTCTCGGAAGACAACCACAATGAGACGGAGCGCGCCCGGCTGCGCCGCGACATCCGGGCGGGCAACGCGGCGCGTGACCACCTCATCACCGCCAACACCCGTCTGGTGATCAGCATCGCCAAGAGATACCAGGGCCAGGGTGTGCCCTTCATAGACATGATCCAGGAAGGCAACCTGGGACTGATGAGGGCGGTCGATCGCTTCGACCCCGACAGGGGCTACAAGTTCAGCACCTATGCGACGTGGTGGATCCGGCAGGCCGTGTCGCGCGCGGTCGCCAACCAAGGGCGAACCATTCGCTTGCCCGTGCACATGAGTGACACCGTCAAAAAGCTGTACCGCACCATCACCCAGATGGAGCAAGAACAGGGCCGCCGGCCCACCTTGCGCGAGATCTCGGAGGAAACCGGGCTGCGACCGCGCCGGGTGCGCTGGATCATGAGGGTCGCCCAACACCCCCTCTCTCTGCAAAAGCCGATCGGCGAAGAAGAGGACAGCGAGTTGGGTAGCCTGATTGAAGACGAAGAAGCGCCAATGCCCGCTGAGGCGGCCGAGCAGGCGCTACTGCGCGATACGCTCGAAGAGCTGCTGAGCACGCTCAATCCCCGCGAGGCCCGCATCCTGCGCATGCGCTTCGGGCTGGACAACGGGCACGAACATACCCTGGAGGAGATCGGCGACCGTTTTGGCGTGACTCGCGAGCGCATCCGCCAGATAGAACAGCGCGCCCTGCAGCGGCTGCGCCATCCGCGGCGGCGGCGCTGGCTCCGAGGCTACCTGGCCTGACGCTCTGATCCTCCCGCTCATCAGCCGCCCACGGCGGTCCTAGCCACTGCCACCCCCAAACACAACCGACCAACGCCTATCCGCGCCAGTCTGCGTGCTGCCGCGCGAGCCCCCTCAGTCCTGATCATCCTCAGGCTGGAGAAGAACCCCCTCTGCAGGGACGTACCGCTGCCGGGAAAGGACCACCCCACTGTCACCAGCCCCACCCCGGGTGAATGCGATTGACCTGAATAGCACCTATTACCCGGTTGACAAGCACCGGGGGATAGCGTATACTGGTCGTGGGAGGCCCAGGCAGAAGAGACCCCCCGGCCAACAATCAAAGAGTGGATGGCCCACGTTTCTCGGCGAATGATAGGGGACCCAACGCTGGTCCCACCCAACACCGATGGAGGTTGCCGATGAACAGTAGAAGCTCGACAGCGTACGCCTTGGTACTGGCCCTGATGATCGTGGTTTGCCTGGTGGCGTGCGGCACCAGTTCGCCGCCGGAACCCGAGGCCGCCACAGCGACCACCGCCCCCCAGGCGCCCGAAGCCACCGCCCCCGCGCCCACGGATACCTCGACGCCGCGCCCGTCCGATACGCCAGCGCCCCCACCACCCAGTCCGACGCCGACCGATACGCCCACCCCTGTGGTGGTGGCGCCCGGCCCCACCACCCCAGTGCCAGAGACGTCCCGCTGCGCCGGCCTGGCCGGATCGATCGAGGTGCAGATCCTGGTCGGCCCCGCCGAGGTCGCCGGCCTGGAGCCGGTCGCCGTGGGCAGCGTACCCTTTGCCGTCGCCAGCGACCAAGCCCCCTACGCCGTCCAGGGCAGCACGCCCATCGCCTACGCCGACGTCCTGGTCCAGGAGTGGGGCACCTACGCGGTGACGATGGATGTGCAAGCGACGATCAGCGGCGAGTGTTCAGGCGTATCAGGCGCCGAAACGCTGGACCTGACGGTCGAGATCGCCGGCGAGCAACTGGTGGAGGTCGACGCCGGGAGCTTCCACGGCGAATACCCGTGGAACGGCAGCGCCTCCGTGCCGGCCATCTTCCCGCTCCAAGAGGGGGCGACGGCCGAGGGCGAGGGCTGGTCGCTGGTCCTGCACCTGCAGAGCCCGTAGGCGCCAGCCCCTGGCCGCACGCGACAGCAAGCCGGCCGACGGTCCGTACCTCAGGAAGTGAGGGAAAAGGCATAGCTGACAGAATCAACCAAACCTGAATAGACCCAACGACGCTGCTCGCACGCCCCTGCCGCTGGATCGAACACCGAAGCGGTGACCCTGGGCGCAGGTGCGCCTGGGGAGCAGCCGTCAAGACAGTACGCCCGCCCACCGTTAGGGCTCTGGCCTGAGCCCAGCCACACGGTGAGGCGGGCGTTTTGCGTTCCTGCCGGCCGCCGGCAGGAATTGGCAGGTTTCGGCAGGAACTCGCCGTTTGGGGCAGACCGATCCATGGTACACTGGAGAGGGGAAGGAAAGGAGGTGGTTATTGAGGATTCGCGTTC
>JASFOV010000457.1:0-4383 GCA_050116355.1 Anaerolineae bacterium | reverse complement strand
GACAAAGCTCTGTCCTTCCGCACCGATGGCCGTCGAAACCACGGCGCGGGCGTTGGATGCCGCCTCCACAATCTTGAGCCGTGTGCCCGAACCAGAATCGAGGGGAACCAGCACCACATTGGAGGCCGACAGGTAGTCGCTGAGATTGGGGCGAACCCCCGCCCGGGCATCGACAAAGCCGGGGAAGATCAATCCCTCGTGCCCGTATTGTGGCAGGGCCTCGGCCCCCTGGCCAATGATGACGAACCTGGCCTGCGGATACTGGGCCCAAACAGCGGGGGCGATCCGGTCAGCGATGTAGGCTACGGCCCGCTCGTTGGGAATATAGTCCAGCTTGCCGACAAAGGTGAGCAGCGGCACACCGGCAGGCAATCCCAGCTCGGCGCGCGCCGCTGCCGCGCCCTCCGGTCGATAGTCAAACAGATCGGGATCTACGCCATGGGGGATCAAGGCGAACCGTTCCAGCGGCACACCGTACAACTCCACCATAAAGTCGCGGTCCACCTCGGAAAGGGCGACAACGCGATCGGCAGCGCGACAGGCCCAACCCTCCAACCACTTGATGCCTCGTAGCAGCGGGTGGCTCAGGCCAAAACGGACAAATTTCTGGTACTCGACATTCTCCTGCATCAGGACCACAGGGATGCCCAACCGCCGCCGCAACCACAGCGCCGCCGGCGCCGTCCACAGAAGCTCAGCCTGGATCAGATCGGGCTGGAACTCGCGCGCCATGTCGAGTGCCGCGCGATAGTAGAAGGGGTTGAAGATCAAGCCCTTGTAGCCCAGCCGGTCGAGCGGCGACTCGCGGCTGTAACGAAGCGCCAAGCGCTCGCTGGCCAGGTCGGCTACCCCGCGCTGTGAGTAGAGATAGCAGAGCAAAGCCGAGACCTGGTTGGTCTCGGACAGAACCTGTAACGTATGGTAAATAGCCGTACTACTGCCGTGAACCGGCGGAAAGATGTCGCAGGGCGACAAAACCATCACTTTGCGCATCGTAGTCTCAGTTGGGGACCATCAGCTCGACAAGCGGCGAACCCAGCCCCAGCCACAACCGGCTAGGCCGGCGAATGGGGCCCCTTGGCGCCAAGGTTTTGTTCGGGTCCCGGCTCCACACGCTCCCAGACCTGCCGGATCGAGTATTCGTCCTCGGCCCGGAAGGTGGTGTTGCGCAGCATCTCACCCAACAGCCCGACACTGATGAGCTGGATGCCCACGACCAGAGCCGTGGTGCCAAAGAAGAGAAGCGGGCGCCAACCGATCCCACCCTGGAACAGCCAGAGCACAGCCAGATAGAGCATGATAACGATTCCGCCGGCGGCGAACACACTCCCCAGCGTGCCGAACAGGTGCATGGGTCGCTTGAGATAGCGCGTGCCAAACAACACGCTCAGAAAATCGATGTAGCTTCGTACAAAGCGGCCGGCCCCGTATTTGGACTGGCCGTGCAAGCGAGGGTGGTGCGCGACCGGAACCTCGGCGATCCGGTAGCCCTTCCAATGGGCCAGGACGGGGATATAGCGATGCAGATCGCCATATAGCCTCAGATCGCGTACCACCTCACAGCGGTAGACTTTGAACCCGCAATTGGCGTCGTTCAGCTGGATGCCCGAAAGGGACGAGATGGTAAAGTTGGCCAACCGGGAGGGCCACTTTTTGGACACGGGATCCTGGCGGTTGGTCCGCCAGGCGCCGACCAGGTCATAGCCTTCGTCCAACTTGGCCAAGAGTTTGGGCAATTCGCCAGGGTCATCCTGAAGGTCGGCATCCATAGTCACGACGACGTCGCCGCGCACCCGGGCAAAACCGGCGGTCAGTGCGGCCGTCTTACCAAAGTTGCGGCGCAACTGGATCACTCGCACGTGGCCGGGATCCTGCTTATACAAGGCTTCCAGGATCGCCGGGGACCGGTCGGTGCTGCCATCATCGACAAAGATGATCTCATAGGGGCAAGACAGTGACTCCACAGTTCGAACAATCGCCCCGTGGAGATCTTGCAGCGAGTCCTCTTCGTTTAGCAGCGGGATTACAAAGGAGATCATCCCAGGTTGGTCCATCTGGTTGCCTGCCCCTCCCGTTACGGTCCGGCATCGCAACGCCAGACAGCAACGCGCGACATTATACCACGAAAGCAGGGGGCTGTCTATCCACTGCCAAGAGTTGGCTTGCCCCCATGAGCGTGCTATACTGTACGCGAGGAGATCAAAGATGCCGCTTGAAGCTGAGATTGGCGCTCTTTTGGAAGCACAGGGCCTGACGCTGGCCACAGCCGAGTCGTGCACGGGTGGCTTGGTGGCCCATCACATCACCAACACACCGGGGAGCTCGGCCTACTTCCGGGGCGGCGTCGTGGCCTATGCCAATGAGATCAAGGAGGGGTTGCTGGGCGTGGACCCTGAGACGTTGATTGCGTACGGCGCCGTCAGCGAACAGACAGCGCTGGAGATGGCCCGAGGCGCCCGCCGGCGCCTGGGAACCAGCTTGGCCGTATCAATCACGGGCATCGCCGGCCCAAGCGGGGGAACCCCGGAGAAGCCCGTGGGCTTGGTCTACATTGGCCTAGCGGCACCCGATGCTGAAATCTGCCAGCGCCACGTCTGGGACGGAGACCGGCTGGCCAACAAAGAGCGATCGGCCGAGGCCGCCCTGGCCCTGGTGCTGGGCTATCTACAGGATCGTGAGGACGTGTGATCGAGTTTATCAACCAACCGGTGGGTGTTGAAACCCAGACCCGTCGCGACGGGACCCTGAGACCGCTGGCCTTTGTCTGGCAGGGCCGCCGCTTTCCGATCGAGTCGTGGGGCCGGGAGAACGGTCAAACGCAGGCCGGACGTTCCTATCGCTCCTACCTGGTACAGACCGCCGGCCCGGAGAGCTGGGAGCTGCGCCTGGACACAGAAACGGCCCAGTGGACACTTGTCCGCCACTGGGCCAGCAGAACCCGGATCGTGTAGATCACCCGGCCTTTTGGGCCACACGCTCCGCAAATCGTTGGACATCGACGATCACCCGCTGGTGCGTACCAGCGCCGACCAATTGCCCCCCGCCGCCCGACTCATCGAAAGGCGCCTCGTGGACTGCCACACGGAATTCCAAGCGCCGGTCTCTGACCTCGACCAGCTCGGCCGTAGCCCGGACTTGGAACCCGACGGGCGTCGGTGCCAGGTGCCTCACGTCCAGATGCGCGCCGACCGTGCGATACCCTTCGGGCAAGAGATGATCTACGGCCGCGACACCAGCCCTCTCCATGAGCAACACCATCTGCGGCGTGGCCAAGACCTGCACACTGCCACTGCCCAGATGTTGGGCTGTATGTTCTTCGGCCACGGTCAGCCGTACTTCGCCCACTACCCCGGGCCGAATGGCCTCCAAGCTCACGCCTCGGAGCCTTCCTGCGGCTCCTCTTCAGGCCCTGTCCCAGCCTTGGGCTGGGTGTCTAGCGAATCGACGGTGGTGGCAAGGTGTCGGTTCAGTTCGCGGAGTCCCTCGACCAAGCCCCGCTCTACCTGACCGGCCAAATCGCTGTCCCGCGCTTTGTCCATCGTCTGCTTGACCTGAGCACTGAACTCCTTGGCAGCCTCGCTCTCCTGTGCGGACTTGACCGCTGAATTGAGCTGCTGGCCCAGTTCTTCAAAGCCGTCGCCGATCTCTTTGCGCAGTTGGCGGCTCTCATCGCTATCCCACAGAGACTGTACAGCAGTGGCGAGCTGCATGCCCAGCGACTGGAGTTCGTCCAGGACTTCGCTACCTGCGCTCTCTTCTGTACCCGTTGTCCCCTCGTCAGCCGGAATCTCGTTCTCCATCTTCTGTTCTTCGCTCATCTTGCCCTCCTGTGAAACCTTATAAACCTTGGGCCCAGTGGGCCACGTATCTCCTATACGCAAGAATACAAAAAAGGTTCTTTTGGCAATGACCTACTCTCCCAGGGGCCCACGCCCCAAGTACCATCGGCGCTGGAGGGCTTAACTACCTGGTTCGGAATGGAACAGGGTGTGTCCCCTCCGCTAAAATCACCAAAAGAACCTTTTATGTCGTTGTCAAAAGGTCTGGCACTCTGAAAACTGAACAGGATGCGCAACGTATCCGCGAACTTACGCTAGAGAATTAAGCCCTCGGCCATTAGTACGGCTAAGCTGAACACATTGCTGCGCTTACACTTGCCGCCTATCCAGCAGGTAGTCTACCTGCGGCCTTACTCCCACATAGGGATGGGGGATCTCATCTTGGGGCGTGCTTCCCACTTAGATGCTTTCAGCGGTTATCACTGCCAGACTTGGCTACCCAGCCATGCCGTTGGCACGACAACTGGCACACCAGAGGTCTGTCCACCCCGGTCCTCTCGTACTAGGGGCAGCCCCCCTCAAATCCCCTACGCCCACAGCGGAT
>JASFOV010000456.1:0-4385 GCA_050116355.1 Anaerolineae bacterium | reverse complement strand
CAGATCCTGGAGAATGCCGAGATCGCACGCGATCAGCAGATGCCACTGTGTCAAGATTGCGGTCTTACGGTCGTTTTCCTGGAGCTGGGGCAAGATGCGCACATTGTTGGCGGTGACCTGAATCTTGCCGTCACGGAAGGAGTGCGCCAGGGCTACCAGGACGGTTACCTGCGCAAGTCAATGGTCGAGCGCCCGTTTTCCGCCCGGATGAACACCAAGGACAATAGCCCACCGGTCATTCACACTAGCATTGTGCCGGGCGATCAGCTCAAGATTACCGTGGCACCCAAAGGGGGTGGCAGCGAGAACATGAGCCAATTGAGCATGCTCAAGCCGGCGGATGGCCGGCAGGGTGTGGTCGAATTTGTTGTCGAGTCGGTGCGAAGGGCGGGGGCCAATCCCTGCCCGCCGATCATTGTTGGGGTGGGTGTTGGGGGCTCGGCAGAGAAGGTGATGTGGCTGGCCAAGCATTCGCTGCTGCGGGAAGTGGGCCAACCCAATCCCGATCCCGAGGTTGCCGAGTTGGAGGCGGACATCCTAGAGCGGGTAAATCGGATCGGGATCGGTCCCCAAGGACTGGGCGGTCTGACAACCGCACTCGCGGTGCACGTTGAGACGTTCCCCTGCCACATCGCTAGCTTGCCCGTGGCGGTCAATATCCAGTGCCACTCAGCGCGACACAAGGAGGCGGTCCTATGAAGCTAACCACTCCTTTGACTGAGGATGTTATCGAACAGCTGCACGCTGGAGACAAGGTGAGCATCAGCGGCGTGATCTATGTGGGGCGAGACGCTGCACACAAGCGGCTGGTGACCACCCTGGATGCCGGCGAGCCCCTTCCCTTTGATCCCCAAGGTCAGATCATATATTATATGGGGCCTGCGCCGGCCAAACCGGGCGATCCTATCGGCTCGGCAGGACCGACTACCAGCTACCGCATGGATCCATACGCTCCACGGATGATGGAGGTAGGCCTTAAAGGTATGATCGGCAAAGGCAACCGGTCTACCGCCGTCCGTGAAGCTATGCGCCAGCAAAAGGCCGTCTACTTTACCGCGATCGGCGGTGCAGGGGCATTGATCGCCAAGAGCATCAAGGCTGCAGAGGTGATCGCCTACGAGGACTTGGGGGCTGAGGCCCTGCGACGGTTGGAGGTGGAGGACTTCCCGGCCATCGTGGTCAACGACATCTATGGGGGTGATGCCTACGAGGACGGGCTGCAGAAGTACAATCGAGAGCAGGAGGCCTGAGATCTTGGGGACTGGATGCCATGCAGATTACCACGATCGAGCGGCAGCAAACAACAGCTAGGAGGCGGCGATGAGGGTGCGATTGACAGCCGAGACGGTGCACAGCGAGTTGGTGCATCGTGTCGAAGAATACAGTGGGCAGGACCTGATGGCTTGTTACCAGTGTGGCAAGTGCGCGGCCGGGTGCCCGGTGGCGTTCGCCATGGACATGCTGCCCAGCCAGGTGATCCGCTATGCGCAGTTGGGCCTGGTGGACAAATTGCTCGAGAGCAAGACAATCTGGCTGTGCGCCGCCTGCCAGACCTGCTATACCCGGTGCCCCAAGGGAATCGACCTAAGTCGCATCATGGAAGCCCTGCGCGAGATCGTGATGTACGAACAGGGCAGCCACATGGACTATGATGGCCTTTCCCTGGAAGAGATGTCTGAGTGGCCGCAACAAGCTGTTATCGGTGGGTTCCGCAAATATGCTGTGTGATGGTTGTCATGTTGCGGGCCCTGACTCGCCAGTTGCCGGGGCTGGATGTGTCCAGTCGTCTGGAATTTGTCTCAGGAGATGCTGATCGATGAAGGTATCCTATTTTCCTGGCTGCACCCTGAACACGACAGGCAAAGGATTTGATCGCGCCGTGAGGGCGTCTGCGGCAGCGGTGGGTCTGGAACTGGTCGAACTGCCCGAATGGAACTGTTGTGGTGCAACCTTTCCCCTGATTGTGGACAATATGCTCGAATTGGCGGCCCCGGCCCATGTTCTGGTTGCGGCCCGCGATGAGGGAGGGAGTGGGCTGGTCACCACCGCGTGCACTACCTGCTACAATGTTCTGCAACGCACCAATTTGTTTGTTCGCGAACACGAGGAAGAACGGGACCGGATCAACGATTTCATCGAAGCCGAGTATGAGGGTGAGGTGCAGGTCAAGGATATCGTGCACCTGCTGCGCGATGATATTGGATTCGATGCTGTGCAGGAACGGGTGCAGAAGCCACTTGAAGGGCTCAAGGTGGCCGCCTACTATGGTTGCATGGTACTGCGACCGCCAGACGAAGTGGCGTACGACGATCCCGACCACCCGCAGTCGCTGGATGATTTGATGGCTGCTTTGGGGGCGACGCCGGTGGATTTTCCCCACAAGAACGAGTGCTGTGGGGCCTACTTGGCTGTCAGAGAACCGGAGGTCACCCGGGAGATGGTCTATGTGATCCTCCGTTCAGCAAAAGCGGCCGGTGCTGAGGCGCTGGTGACCAACTGTCCCCTTTGTCAATTCAATCTGGACCAGCAGCAGACCCGAATAAGGAATAGCCATGCCGGGTATCAGTCCGTGCCGGTGTTCTACTTTAGCCAGTTGATGGGATTGGCGCTTGGTCTGGATGCGACTGACTATGGCTGGTCACGGCACTATGTTGATGCCCGGCCTCTGTTGCGCGAGCGAGGATTTTGGAACGAAACGCCCGATGCGGAAAACGGTGCCTAGTCCATGACGGAATCGAATGGCCACAATAAGCGAGTGATGATCATTGGCGCGGGCATCGCCGGCATGCAAGCCGCGCTCGATATCGCTGGATCGGGCTACCAGGTGGTTCTCGTCGATCGGTTGCCGTCGATCGGCGGCCATATGCACCAGCTCTCAGAGACCTTTCCTACGCTAGACTGCGCACAGTGCATCATGACGCCGCGTACGGTGGATGTGGGGCGCCATCCGAACATTCAGCTACATGTCTATTCGGAGGTGGAAGAGATCCACGGCGAGATGGGCGACTTTCGGGTTCGCATCCTTCACAAGGCCGCCTACGTAAACTGGGAACTATGTACAGCCTGTGGTGCGTGCACCGAGAAGTGCCCGCAGGCCGTCCCGGTGGCCTTTGACCGGCATTTGGAGATGCCCCGGGTACTGCGCACGGGCAAGATGCGACACCAGGGCACGGGCAAGGCGATCTATACTCTCTCGCCGCAGGCCGTGCCCAAGAAGCCGGTGATCGACGTGGAGCACTGTACCTATTTTCAGAAGGGCAAGTGTCGTCTCTGTGAGAAAGTATGCCCGGTCGGGGCGATTGACTTTGAGCAGGAGCCCTCTGTGTCCGAGGAGCGGGTGGGGGCCATCATCCTGGCCACCGGCTACGAGCTGTATCCGCTGGAGGATCTGGGCGAATATGGTGGTGGGCAGGTACCGGATGTCATTGACGCGCTGGCCATGGAACGGCTGTTGAGCGCTTCGGGTCCCACGGCGGGTGTTATGCGCCGGCCGTCCGATGGCCGAGAACCCAAGGAGGTTGTCTGGATCCAGTGCGCAGGCTCCCGAGATCCAGAGTTGGGTATGCCCTATTGTTCCAAGATCTGCTGCATGTACAGCGCCAAGCAGGCGATGCTTTACAAACATAAGGTCCATGGTGGGCAGGCCTACGTCTTCTACATCGATATCCGTTCAGCGGGTAAGCGCTACGAGGAGTTTATTCAGCGGTCCATGGAAGAAGACCAGGTGCTCTACGTGCGCGGCAAAGTGAGCAAGGTCTTTCGGGAGAATGACAAGGTCATGGTGTGGGGCGTTGACACCCTGACAGGGCTGCCCACCGAAGTGGCTGCAGACTTGGTCGTGATCTCGCCAGCCATGATCGCCTCGGAGGGGACACGCCAATTGGCCACGATGCTCGGCCTGGAGGTCGATACGCATGGCTGGTGGGTCGAGCAAGAGGACAATCTCTCTCCTTTGGAAACCAGCCGGCCGGGTATCTTTTTGGCCGGCGCTGGCATCGGTCCCAAGGATATCCCAGAGGCAGTCTCGCAGGGGAGTGGGGCTGCGGGCAAGGTGCTGTCGCTGTTCAGCCGCTGGGGTGGCCCGCCGGATACGGCCGAGTAGCCATGTCTATCCGGTGGGAAGAGGGAGTGGGACGGGATCATTGGCCGGTCCGCTATGCGCTGGAAGAACCTCTACAGGGAGCAAGCGGTCGCTTTCGTGAGCGTGCACCGGATCGGTGGGTAGGTGTGGATAGGCCTGATGCTGCCCAGCTTCGAAAACGAATCCTGTGGTTGTTGTTGGCGGTGGAAGCAGGGATGGCCCTGGCGGCAGTCTTTTTGGCGCCGCTCACCTTCTTGAATCTGCCGGTGGGCAAGGGTGGCATCATCGCTCACTTGTTGACGGA
>JASFOV010000455.1:0-4391 GCA_050116355.1 Anaerolineae bacterium | reverse complement strand
AAGGCAAGCACGAGCGCCAGCTGAATCCCGGCCGTGGCATACCACGGCGTGGGTGAGGCGCCGGTGCCATACCAGCGCAGCGGCCCGGCTGGGATGTCGCTGACCGAACTGTGCACCTCAGGGATACGCTCCCCCTGGACAACGGCCTGGATCCAACTGGTGACCAGTTCGCTGTACGCTGCGTTATCGTTGCGCGAGGCGCCGCCTAGGGCGTGTGATGCCTGAGGAAAGACTGCGATACGACTTGCGGGGTGACCCTGTTCTGCCCAGAAGCTTCGAACCAACTCCAGGCTGGTCCGACCGGGTACTGTCGGATCCTGGCCACCGTACAAGACCAGGGCTGGTACGTGTACCTGCGACCAGGCGTCTGCCGGATCGAGGTAGGGATCATAATAGACGAACCATAGGTCGCCTAGGGGCAGGACACCGCGCTGGATGAGGGGGCGAGCACTGTAGAGCAAGTGTTGGGCTTTCATGGCTGTCTCGATGGCCCGCTCCGAGAAACCAAGACCGCTGAGCGCATTGCCGGTGCCCCACATCTCCTGGTTGGCGAGAGGCGTTGCCGAGCCGGTGATCTGCACAAGATAGGAAACATCGTCGTCGCGGGCAGCGGCGAATGGAGCCAGCCATGCGCCTTGGCTGCTGCCCAAGATGCCGACCTGATCAGCTGCGATCTCGGGCTGATCCTGCAGGAAGTGGACGGCAGCCAGCCCATCGGCGACGAGGTCATCAAGGCTGGCAAGGCGCCAATCCCCCGAGGAACCACCGGTGCCTCGTTTGTCATAGATCAGCGCAGCAATCCCACCTTCGACCAACATTTCAGCATCGGGCGTGTACGGGGCGCGTGTCTCGGGTCCTGAGCCGTGCAGAATGACGACGGCTGGGAACGGGCCCTCACCCTGGGGCAAGACAAGAGTACCAGTCAGAGTGATGTCCCCGTTCCCAAAAGTCACGTCGCGCTGAGAGGCTGGTTGGGCACCAACCACCGGTACGAGTCCCCAGAAGGCGAAGAGCAAACATACGAGAATGACGGTCAGCCGGAGATAGTGCATCTTTTACTTGAACCTCCCAAGTACGAGAGAGCGGACTTTGGTCTGAGATCACACTGGCAACCGTGTGGCATCAGTTGCCATCTGTGTCTTTGACGTGGGTGTCAAAGAACCGGATAGAGCGGGCCATGGCCCTGGAGAAATTCGCAGAGATGTTGTGGTTGTCGCCCTGGAGGATGAACACTTCGACCGGCTTGCCTACGTCTTGAATCTGGGCGTGCAGCAATTCAGAATATTCGGCAGGGACGGACGTGTCGGCGGTTCCGTGATGGAGCTGGATTGGGCCTGACAGATCGCGCAGATAGGTGTTGGGCGAAATGGCCGCGTAGAAGGCGGGATTCTCCTCCGGCGAGCCGTACGTCTCTAGCAACTCAGGCACCCAACTCCACCGACGGCTGTTGGGTTCGAGCGTCGGTAGAGGACTGTCGCTCCCGGCACCCACACCCCACCTCCGCTCGAGCAAATCCGCATACGAAGCCACCGTGCCAGCCCAGATCACCCCCGCCTTTATGTCGGCGGTGGTGACCATCACCCGCAGGGTGATGCCGCCACCCATAGAGTGCCCCCACATGCCAATGCGGTCCGGATCCGCGCCAGGGAAGCCTTTGATAGCCGCGACCGCGTTCAGCACATCGATGGTATAGGCCGGTGATGCATAGCCGCCGGAGGCTTCACCTTCCGAGTTACCGTGCCCCCGGTAGTCGGAGCGAAGGACGATGTAGCCGCTGCGGGCAAAGCCATCGACATAGGCCACATAGCGCTCGGTGGTACGGTACTGCTGGGGTGGGATGTAGCCGTGATTGAAGATGACTACCGGCCAGCCGCTTTCCGGTTGGCGACCCCGCGGCACGGTCAGCAAGGCATAGATTTTCAAGCCTTCGGACAGATAGGACACAATATAGCGGTCGTAATTGGCTCCAGGCGCCAGCGATGCTTCAATCGTGATCTCACTGCCGGGATAGGTCTGCTGGCGCATGTATTCGATGGACAGCGGGTGCGGTGGCGTGGATGTGGGCGCCGGTGTAAGGGTTGGTGTGGAAGTCGCTGTGTTGGTCGGAAGCGGCGTGGGACTTGCGGTAGCCGGTGGTGAGGCGGTGGCGGAAGGGGAAGATGTAGACGTTGGGCTGCTGGTCGGCGGGCTGGTTAGAGAGGACGATGGGCTCTCGACCGTGGCCAAGACAGGCGCCGAAGCAACCGCATCGACCTCGGCGACCGGAGATCTGTGTTCCCCCACTTGGCAGGCTGACAAGCTGACCAACCCGGTGATCAAAACGATCCATTTAAGCATGTCTTATTTCCTCGTCGCGCTGGCGCACGTGTGGAATCCAGGTGATCCGCACTACCTTCATTATGCCAGAGATGTGCACGAGGGTGATGTATGGCCCATCACCTTGCACTGCCAAGCGCTCATCGTTCCGCTTTGACCCAGCAAGCGTTGAGTGGTATGATTGTTGTGCGGTCACATCTCCGTCGACCCAAAAGGTTGCGATACCGCACCTGCGGAAGTCGGGCCTTTTTGCTGGCATCAACAACTTGGTAAGGGAATTGGATAGAGTCATGGATAACGAATACCGTATCGC
Organism: Anaerolineae bacterium; assembly: GCA_050116355.1. Lineage (GTDB taxonomy): Bacteria > Chloroflexota > Anaerolineae > JAAYZQ01 > JAAYZQ01 > JASFOV01. Next base: position 1,762 of record JASFOV010000455.1, on the reverse strand, counting down.
CTACGTTGAAGAGCCTGGACAATCGGAATGGGGGGCCATTGGGCAAGGCATAACCGATTACAACGAACAGCAAGCAGGCGACGATAGCGCCCAGCAACTGTGTTTCGTTCTGCGTGCGCCAGATGAGGAGATCGTAGGCGGCTTGATCGGCGCAACCTATTGGAATTGGTTCTACATCAACCTGATGTGGATCCGCGAGGACCTTCGCGGCCAGGGCCATGGGCATCGCCTGTTGGCACTGGCCGAAGAGGAAGCACGGCAACGGGGTGCGAAGTACGCTCACCTGGACACCTTCAGTTTTCAGGCGCCAGGGTTCTATCAACAGCACGGCTATCAAGTCTTTGGCGAGCTAGACGACTTTCCTCCCGGGCACCAACGGTATTTCTTGAGAAAGGATCTTTGAAAAAGCAAGGAGTGTGTCCTTACTCATAGTCCCAGAGTTGCAACTGGCGATACCCACGATTCCAATAGACCAGCGGGGGTTCATCGGGCACGGGCACGTGACTTGCCTGAACGAGGCCCACATAGATGGTGTGGGTGCCCGCGGGATGGCGACTCTGGACAGTGCAGTCCAGCCACGATAAGGCGTTGGCCAGCACAGGCGCACCCGTGACGGCTCTCGTCCAACTCCCTTCGAGAAAGCGGTCTCTGTCCTTTACCCAGGCGAAACGGTTCGAGAGTTCGATCTGATCGTGGCGAAGGATATTGACAGCAAAGGCGGCTCCCTCACGCTCCAGCAAAGCATAGGCTGTATGACGGTGGTCGATGATGACCGCGATGAGAGGCGGATCGGGGGAGACAGAAGCAAAGGCCGACACCGTCAGACCGTGGATCTGTTCGCCCGATTTGATGGTCACGACCGTGACCCCAGCTGGGAAATGGCGCAGTGCGTCGCGGAACTCCTCGGAAGAAATGGTCATGTCGATTGTCCCTTGACCTGGTGCCAGCGCAATGGTCTCGTGGCCTCACCGATCACGATGCCTTTGGCCTCGAGATCGAGCTGGACCGTCTTGGCCCACCAGCCAGCGGTCGAGCCTCCAGGATACAGAGCCTCCGGTAGATGGGGAAGCACCGCCTTGCGGACCTCGGCCTGCGTGAGCCCCGGTTCCTGTGATGGCAGGATCCGTAACATGGCCGTCTTCATGGCCTGGTACTTGGCCGCATTTACGCGAGAGGTCTTGCCCGGAACACTCAGGTTCTCTACCGTTATCTTACCGTCGTTTCCACTCACGGTGTCCCCCGTCCATGCGTACTGATTTGAAGCAATCATATCATTCCAATCACAGCATGTCAAGTAGCATAGCAGCCACCAGAGCTTCACAGAGCAGCCGAATGGGATCTTGTTCGGGGAATAAACCTGTGGTAAAATGGTATATGGGTGGGCTGGCATAAGCCGGTGTCGGTTCTTTCATGGCCGGGACCGTGCCCAATGTCAGGGAAGCGGCTGGTATTGCGAAAGCCATGGAGAGCACTGGCGCGCTCTACATCTCTGCTCCACCTTTTTCCGCGGCGGCCATGATCTCCTCAAGATGGGCGATAGACTGGCCCAACTCGCGTTCCAACCGGACGATGTCATCAAACCGGTCGGTAAAGTCAGCATAATCGGCGCCAGTCTGACTTTTGAAGGCGTATGCCTCGTTGATCTGTTTCCGGTGGAAGGCCTGGCTGGATTGCATTCTCTCAACTGTCTGGGCCAGGTCAATCCTACCGCTTCCCATGATGAGATACTGCTTGATGAGAGCGTGCTTAGGCCACTCGAAAC
>JASFOV010000454.1:0-4393 GCA_050116355.1 Anaerolineae bacterium | reverse complement strand
CACATCTCCTAGCCCGTACCGTCCGGCTGCGCTGGCAGAGTCAAAGTGATCCACAAACCCCTCGAGCACGATGGTGACAGTTTCGAACCCCCGGTGCGGATGCACGGGGAACCCGGGCACACGGTGGCCGTGGTACATGCGCCAGTCGGCCTTTTCATCGAAATCCTGCCCCAAGCTCCGCCCGGCCAAAGAAGCAGCGGGGCCCAACTGGCCATTCCCGTTTGGATAGGAATCCTGGTGGTGGACACAGAACAGGAACGGATCGCGGGTCTCCCACACAAATCCAAGCGGCTTGATCGCTTCCACTGAAGATGACATAACATTTCTCCTCTGGTTTCGGAATCCCTTGCCCTTCGATGGCCATGGAATGTCTGGTCTGGCACTACATGTTGCGGCTGGCTTGGCTCTTGCCATCCACACATGCTGCGTGACAAAATGCCGTGTCCGCATCATATCATGTCCAGCGGATAGCGTCAAGCAAGATCGGCTACAGAAGCATGTCCAACGGCGCTCGCGATGGCTCTGGCACTGTCCTGCACTGGCCGCTGGTCAGTACGGATAGCCAGCACGGGCGCCCAGCAGGGGGGCGGCACAGGCGAAGGGCTTGGGGCGCTTCCACTCGACAGCAAAGCCCAAATGAGTTGACTGTGAAACCTACCCTGCTGGCATGGACTCGGCTCCGAGCCTGTGGTATAATGGACTCATCACCACGCAGCAAGAAGGAGACGTCCCATCCGTACAGAGATCGTCTGGATCCCAGCATTTGCGGCAGAGCTGGTGGCCTCTCCGACTTTGGATGGTGCCTAATGGCCAACACAATGCCCCACCAGGATAGCCTGGTGCTGTACAAAACGCGTCCAGCGCGCGTTGCTCATCTGCGCGCCAAGAGACTGGAGATTGAGTTGGCGGAGGGGGAGAGCCTCCGCGTCCGCCCGAAGGACATACTGTTACTGCATCCTGGACCGCTGTCCAGCTTGGCCGCCCTGCAGCCCCAAAAGGGGGAGATTCACGCCGCCTGGGAGCTGTTGGCGGGGCAGACCACGACCTTGGCCGAGCTGGCCGAGTTGGCCTATGGCCAGTTTACGCCTAGCACCGCTTGGGCGGCATGGCTGCACGTGGCAGACGGTCTCTACTTTCAAGGCACCCCCCAGGAGATCTCGGCTCGCAGCCGGGCAGAAGTGGTGGAGGAGCAAGCCGTCCGCCAGGCCCGTGCCGCCGAGGAGCAGGCTTGGACTGAACTGATCAACCTGCTGCGAGAGGGACGGCTGGGCACAGGCGAAGGTCAGGTCCCTCCCGGGCGCTATGCAGAGTTCTTCCGGGAGGTCGAGGATCTGGCCTATGGGCGTATCGACAAAAGCCGCCTGCTGCGCGAACTGGGCCGCGGGGAGAGCCCCGAGAATGCGCACGCGCTCTTGCTGCAACTGGGCATCTGGTCGCCGGCTATCAATCCCTATCCCACGCGACAGCACGTCACCACCTCTATCCCCGAGCTGGCCGTACCTTCTCTCTCCGCTGAGGACCGCCGTGATCTGACCCACTTGCTCGCCTTTGCCATAGATGATGAAGGCAATCAGGAGCCCGACGATGCGCTGAGTCTCGAGGACGACCGCCTATGGGTACACATCGCCGACGTGGCCGCCTTGGCGCCGCCCGGTAGTTCGCTGGACTTGGAAGCTCGCGAGCGGGGTGCGGCCCTCTACCTGCCCGAGAGGACGGTGCCCATGATCCCCTTTGCCGCCATCGAGGGCCTGGGGCTGGGCCTGAGCGAAATCTCTCCGGCGCTGTCCTTCGGGCTGGACTTGACGCGCGAGGGCCAGCTTGCTGGCATGGAGATTGTCCCTAGTTGGGTGCGGGTCACCCGCCTGACCTACCGGGAGGCGCAAGCTAGGCTGGAGCAAGAACCGCTTGCCAGTCTCTATCGCTGGGCGCAGATCTATGGCGCTCGGCGACAGGCCGCTGGTGCCGTCAGCCTTGAATTCCCTGAGGTCGATATCGCAGTCGAGGGCGAGCAGATCGTGATCCGGCCCATTCTACCGCTGCAGAGCCGCGATCTGGTCACCGAGGCCATGCTCATGACCGGCGAGGCCGTGGCACGCTATGCCCTGCAGCATGGCATCTCCATGCCCTTTACCACCCAGGATCCACCCCGCTCGGATGAGCGCCCGACCGATCTGAGCGGCATGTTTGCCCTGCGCCGTAGCCTGCAGCCCAGCCAATACAGCACCATTGCCGCGCCTCACGCTGGGCTGGGCATGGAGGTCTATACCCAGGCCACCAGCCCTCTTCGTCGCTATCTCGATCTCGTAGCCCACCAGCAGTTGCGCGCCCATGTGCGGGGCGAAGAATTGTTGGATAGCGCCCAGATCATCGAGCGGGTCGGTACAACCGAGGCGGTCAGTGGCAGTGTCCGTCGCGCCGAGCGCTTGTCCCGGCGGCATTGGACCCTCGTCTATCTGCTGCAGCGTCCTGGCTGGACAGGGGAAGGGATCGTCGTCGAGCGCCGTGGCCAGCGAACGACACTGATTATCCCTGAGTTGGATCTGGATGCCCGGCTGCGGGTGCGTCGAGATCTATCTCTCAATAGCACGGTGTCAATTGCACTCCGGCAGGTGGATCTCCCTCGCCTGGCGGCGCACTTTAGGCTGTCCGGGTAGCTGGCCTGCTTCGCTTCGCGGCTACTTTGCCGCCCCGGTAGGGGCTTGCCCCTCCGTATTCCGCTCGAGCCAGGCGTGAGCCGCCTCCAGGGCAAGTCGGGTCGCCTCGCCGATGTTCTCTGTGGCGAGAAGTACATCCTCAGTCCCCAGTACATCGCGGGTCGTCTCGGTCACGTCCAATTGCTCCTTGACGCGTGGACCTACCCCAGCCAACATGAGCTTGCCGCCACCCGCCCTGAGTTGCGCTTCATAGTGCTCCAGCACGTTGATCAACGTGCTGGAGATACTGTCGCTGCGGCGCAGCCGTAGGATAGCCACTACGCGTTCCGCCCCCTGAACGGCGGGCAGCAGCTCTTCCAGCTTGTAGGCTCCAGCGTAGAACAGATTGCCGTAGGCGTGCAAGATCGTGACCGTATTGCTGGCCAGTTCCGCAGGGACCGACTGCTCGCGGTTGGTGCCATCGGGATTGGGATATGCTTTGCTGACCCCGGCTCCTTGCACCAGGCCGATGATGGCCAGGGAGAGCGCCGGGAGGACCAGCTCCGGCACCAGCGATAGAGTGGGCAGGATCGGCCGCGGCAAGCCGCCCGGAATATGGGCCACGTCTGCCACCTGGTCTACTGCCTGCCACCCCAAAACGACGGCTGCGACCGAAGCGATGACCATGCCCAACAGCATGGAGAAATTGCGTAGCCTGCTGTGGTCAAATATCAGGATCAGAACGATCGTCAGCAGGCCAATGGTCAGGGTTTGCGCCTGCACCTGGCCCAGGTGGAGCAGCAGATCCGTCGCCTGAAGCACTTTGTTGCCGTACGCCCTGGAATAGCCCGTCAGATCTCCAAGCTGGGAGAGCACTACCAGGGCCGAGACGCCGGTGAGGAAGCCGATCATCACCGCATTCGATACGAAACGCATCAGGCAGCCCAGCTTGAGCAGTCCGGCCACAACTTGGAAAAGCCCAACCAGTGGGGTGAGGGTGAAAAGGGCCCCGGCGTATTCCGTGCCGCTATGGCCCGACAGCGCGCTGCCAGCCGTTAGGGCCATGGCGCTGGTGGCTGCTAGGGTCATAAAGTGGGAACTGGTGAGCAGTCCGCCGATCGGCTTGCCGATCATGATGGCATACAGGCCATAGACGGGGTTGGCGCCGGCCAGCACGGCCGATGCCATAGCGTCGGGGATATCGGCGATGCCCGTCGTCAGTCCGGCGACTAGATCTGGGACAAGATGCTCTCGATCCATCCACACCTACCTACCAGGTCATGGGACCGTCTGCTGCGTTTCCCTGGGCTACCGACCATCATAACACATATTCCCTCAGTCAGCATCTGCTGTCGCCGGAGGATGGGGTGACCGTTCGCCCTCCAGTTTCGACCATTCGCCGCAAAACCCTTGTTTTTGCCTTCCCCATCGGCTATCATAGAGTTGCACGATTGGAGTCGCCAAGTTCAGCATGAGTGTGCAACGGAGGCAGGGATGGATAGGGCAATTCGAAATGTGGTCAGGCTGGTCCTGTTCGTGCTTCTGTTCATCGTGCTAACTGGCATTTGGGCTTGCCTCTGGCTGCCCCCTGTTTAGCCGTCCGTGTCAAGAGGGAGAGCGAATATGAGTAATTTGAAAAGGTTCTCTGATAGTCTACATCCCCACCTTCTGGCTTGGATTTGGAGTGCGCTGTTTCTTGGGCAGATCATACTCGCCTTCTTTGTCTTCACCGAGCCCAAGATCCAGGCCCTCAGGGTTGC
>JASFOV010000453.1:0-4407 GCA_050116355.1 Anaerolineae bacterium | reverse complement strand
CGCGTGCAGGCCTACAGCCAGGCGCGGGGTATGGCCTTCGCAGCGCCCGGCGGCGGGCACGAGATCGCCGTCGTGGTCCAGCACCTGGTCCCCGCCGAGGCTTCGGGCGTGCTGTTCACCGCCAACCCGGTGACGGGCCAGCGCGACGAGGCGATGATCAGCGCGGCTTGGGGCCTAGGCGAAGCCGTTGTAGGCGGTAGGGTGACCCCCGATACCCTGTTGGTCGACAAGGCCAGTGGTCGTGTGTTGGAGCGACAGACCGCCGACAAGCAGGTTATGACTGTGCTGGCCGGCAGCGGCACCGACGAACAGCCGGTACCCGCAGCACTGCGGCGCAAACCGGTCCTGTCCGACGCGCAGGCGGCTGAGCTGGTCGAGCTGGGCGTGCAGATCGAATCGCTGTACGGCAGGCCGGTGGATATCGAGTGGACGCTGGCCCGAGCGGCGCCGGAAGATGAGCCGGCCCTGGCCATCGTGCAGGCGCGGCCCATCACCGCCCTGCCGCCCGCTCCCGACGTGGGGGGAGAGGTGACCGGCTGGAGACTGCCCCAGGGCAGCTACATGGCCATCCGCAACAATATCGTGGAGCTGATGGCCGAGCCGCTGACGCCGCTGTTCCGGACGATGGGCCTGGCGGCGGTCAATGCCAGCATGCACCGCCTGCTGGCCCAGTTCTTCGGCCAGCCGGGTCTCATGCCGGAGCAGATCATCATCAGCGTCAACCAGTACGCCTACTACAATGGTTCCTGGTCGGCCGGACAACTGGCGCGCATCCTATGGCGAAGCGTGGGCATCATGAAGTACATGTTCAGCGGCGCGGTGGAGCGCTGGACCGAGGAGGGGCGCCCGCGCTATGTGGCCACAGTCGAGCACTGGCGGGCCACCGGCTGGCGCCAGCTGCCCACGACTGAGCTGCTGGCGGCTGCGCGGCTGCTGGCCGAAGCGGCCATCGACGCCTACGGGGCGATGGTCTCGGGCTTGATCCCCGCGGCATGGATCAGTGAGGCGCTGTTCACCCTAACCTACGACAAGCTGATCAAGCGCCGCGACGATCCGGAGGCGCCGACATTCCTGCTCGGCTATGATAGCCTACCCATCCGGGGCGAGAAATCGCTGTACGACCTGGCCCAGTGGGTCCGCGACCGGGCGGGTTTGGACGCCTATGTGGCCAACGCGGCGGCGACCGCATTGGCCGCCGATCTGGAGCGCGAGAGAGCGCCGGTCGGCGTGGAGCCGGGCGATTGGCGCCAGTGGCGGGATCGCTTCCAGACCCATTTGCAGCAGTACGGTCATACCATCTACAACCTGGACTTTGCGATTCCGGTGCCCGCCGATGATCCGGCGCCGCTGCTGGAGGCGTGCAAGCTCTTTGTCAAGGGCGAGGGGACCCATCCCTACCAGCGGCAGCAAGCAGCTGTCGAGCGGCGCGAGGCGGCCAGCCGGGCTACGCTCGAGCGGTTGGGTGGCGTACGGCTCAAGCTGTTTCGCCAGAGCCTGGACCGTGCCCAGCGCTACGCCCCGCTGCGCGAGGATGCCCTGGCGGATGTGGGGCTAGGCTATCCTCTGCTGCGACGGATGTTCGGCGAGCTGGGCCGCCGACTGGTGGCGAGCGGCGCCATCGATGACGCGGACGACATTTACTGGTTGGAAGGGGATGAAGTCGAAGAGGCCGCGGCCAGGTTGGACGCCGCGCAGAGCTTGGCGTATCGCGGCGGGCAGGTGGCCCGCCGCCGCGCCGCCTGGACCGCCGCCAACCAGCTCACGCCGCCGCTGAGCCTGCCCCAGCGCCAGATTCCAGGCTGGGCCAAGCTCAAAGCCACCCTGTCCACGGGGGAGAAAGAGATGGCGCTCCAGGGGGTGGCGGCTAGCCCCGGCACGGTGACCGCTCCGGCGCGGGTGCTGGGCGGCCCTGCGGACTTTTACAAGATGCAGGCCGGCGATGTGCTGGTGGCCGCGATCACTACCCCTGCCTGGACGCCGCTGTTCGTCCGGGCAGCGGGCATCGTCACCGACATCGGTGGGCCGCTCAGCCACGGATCGATCGTGGCGCGGGAGTATGGCATCCCGGCCGTGCTCGGCACCGGTTCGGCGACGAGGCGCATCCGCAGCGGCCAGATCGTCACGGTCGACGGCACAGCGGGTACCGTCACCCTGTCGGCAGAGGAGGAAGCGCCGGAGTAGACCGGCTTTTGCAGATAGTTCTGGGCCGGGCCTGCAGGGGGGCCCGGCCTTGACTTTGTGGCTTATGGATTGTCTGCGATGTCCAGCAGGGCATCGAGCCCCAGGTCGCGGATCGTCTCTGGAGTGGGGATACCGGTCTCGGGATGCCAACCCAGGGCCTGCCAGTAGTCGCTCATCATCTGCTCCAGGTCAAAGGTGCGGCCCTTGTTGGGGCCCTGGGCGCGGGGCGACATCTTGGTGGTTTGTCAAGTTTGAGGGGGGGTTGGTGAACGAGTGGTTCTCACGGCTCGGGTCGATCGCGAGGAATGAGCGCATAGTACTCGGCTAGCGCGCCGCCGGCGAGCGGTTTGGCCATGACGCACAGCGTATTCAGCTGCTGGCCCATTTCAGCAGCATAGTGCTTCCGAACCTCGGTGAAGCCGGCCTTCTCCCAGAAACGCTCCGCTCGTACGTTACCCTCAACGACCGCCAGGCGCACCCACTGGGCGCCGCTGCGGTTCATCCACTGCTCCAGGGCCCGGTACAACGCCTGCGCGTCGCCGCTGCCGTGTCGTTCCGTGGCAACGATGAACAGCCCAATGTGCCACACGCCCGGAGCGGAAAAGTCGGAGACGAGGCTGGCCATGCCTGCGAGTGAGCCGGCGTCGTCCACAAAGCCCAGGAGCCACCGCTTGGTGTAGGTGTAGCTGGCCGGGAGTTCGTTGTGGAATTGGCTGGCGGCCTCCTCAGGGCCGGGTAGATCGCCCTGGACGGCAAGGAAGTATTCCGGGTTGGCCTCAAGGAAGCGCTGCAGGTCCGGGATATCTTTGGCCTGCAGCGCAACAGCCCGCAGGTCTCCAGCAGAAAAGAGGGGGGAAGGACCGCTCCAGGCCTTTCGATCCAGGAGCAGCAGCCCAGCCACGACGATAGCCCACACGGCCAGGCCGTAGAGGCCTACGCCGAACGAGAATACCGGATCGCCTGGTGTGTAGACCATGACCAGCAGGAACGAGGCGACCTGGTTGTTCAGTCCATGAAGGAAGGCGGCCAGCCATACGCTGCCCGACTTGAGCACGGCGTACCCGAATAGAAAGCTCAGGGCCATGGTGTACAGGGTCATGAGCAGGATGCCCAGCAGCGGGTAGCCGGGATAGTTGTGGCCCATGGCGATGATCGGCGCGTGCCACAGCCCCCAGATGACGCCCACCAACAGGATGCCCCGTACCTTACCGATCTTGGTCAACTCGCCCTGCAGGTAGCCGCGCCAGCCATACTCCTCGCCAAAGGCGACCGGCAGGGCCAGCACCGGAGCCAAGACGACGGACTGTAGGCCCACAATGACCAGCAGCAGCCAGCCGGGGATCGGGGTCGTCTCTGTCGCCTGGCCGCCGGCGAGCTGGGCGAGCAACTGGCCGGTATCTACGGGTTGTCCTAGCCCGAGTAAGGCGTTGAGCCCGGTCATGAGGGCATAGAGGGCTATCACCAGCAGCCCAAAGGCGAGGTAGTACCAGAACCGGCCGCCGGCCAGCCCCACTCTCCGGAATGCGTCCTTGCCCGCGATCAGGCGTAGCAGCACAATCAGCAACAGGACGACGACCAGCAACATCTGGATCGCCGCGCTGGCGACCATCTGGTAGGTCTGGTTGTCGATGAGCATGGCGCTGACGGCGATGGCGGTGTGGACCGCCGCATAGACCAGGTAGCCGTAAAAGAACCAGCGGGTTGGCTCCTGCAGGCGATAGAGCGGGCTGTCCTCAAAGACCCACAGCTGCAGGACGATCGCCACGCCGGCCGGGATCAGCATCTGTACCTGGAGCAGCAGGGTCGTCGCCGGGTTGGCGCCGTATCCGCCCGAGATATACAGGATCAGGTTGAGCAGATAGGTCAAGCCAAAGGTGACGCCCACAAAAGTCGCCACCTGTCTCCAGTTTGGCCTGGTCTGTATTCTCTGTCCGAGCAGTGACATGAGTACCTCGATGTTTGATGGCCTGGAGTATTCTACTCTTGAATCCGTCCCGGTGCAAGTCTCACTTTCCTACCTGGCCCGAACGCCACGGCAGACGGCGAACTGTGTGGAAATGGGTCCGCCCACCCTCTTGGCACAACGTCGCGCTGGAGCAGCCGGAGCGGCTGGTACATTCCGGTCAATACGACAATCCAAAGCCAAAGGGATACAGGGGCTGCTCTGAATCGTAGGGGACATCCGGTTTCTGGCATCGAACCGCATCCATCGACGACGGCAGCTCA
>JASFOV010000452.1:0-4411 GCA_050116355.1 Anaerolineae bacterium | reverse complement strand
GCACGCTTCTTTCGACGCCGACCACCCGAGCTGAGGATGGTGTCTTGCAGTCGGTCAAACCAACCGGCGATGGTCTGAGGGCTGAAGGACGGTCCCATGCTTGCCCGGCCCGTGCCGGCAGGCGACCTGAGAACCGCAACGGGACCTCCTAGATCGTCACCGTAACGGACCTCCAGCTCCAAGTCAAGTGTGTCACCGGATTGCACCGGTGCATTCTCCTGCTCTGCCATCGCTGCCCTCGATCCTCCTAACTGTCACAACAGCCATCCGTCACCGGGTCTGAGGTTGGGGCAGGCCTAGACGTACGTGGTTTACCCACCGACCCTTCAGCGACGGAACGTAGGAATTGGCGCCAGTGCGAACATGTTCATTATACCAGATTGCGGGCAAACCGCCAAAACCGAGTGATAGAGCTAGAAGGACAACGACTCCCTCCGGCCCGAAAGTCAACTTTGAACCGAAGCGCTCACTGCCGGTCGCCGTCTCGCTCCAGACTCGTCGTTCTATTTGAAAGTATCTAGAGGTTCCAAGCGAGCGCCCGCAAGGACCGGTTCGGTCACAAGCCGGTAGGCCGTCTCGTCCTGCACACCAAGGTTCAGCTCGACCGCCTGCCGGATCATAGGCAAGTCCCAAGCTCCTGCCATCAAATTGTGACCTGGAAAGCTCTGAATGATCTTGATTCCCTCCACGTCGGCAGCGATCCGGTCGCCTGAGGCCAGAATCAGATTGGGCTCTCGTACCTCCCCCTGCATAGGGCCACCTGAGATGAAACAGCGACGGCCATCTATGAGAACTAGATCCGGTCTGATGGCAATATTGAGATCAACCAGCTTTTCCCGCAGTCGCCGTGCATGCATCGGCAACCGCTTCCATGGTTTGACAAACCCCATCGCCAATTTCAAGCTCATGGTGAAATCGGCAAGCCCGTGGGTTTTCAGGCAACAGGCGTACACAATCTTGGTTGCCTCCACAGCCGCACGGGCCAGGTCAACGCGTTTAAGAAAGCGCCCAGACGTTCGGACAGTTATCCACTCCTCATCCTCAAAGGCAACAATGCGAGCACCCGCCTCTTCGGCAGCCTGAAGCATACCAGCCTGACGCAGCGTCTCCCTGGTTGAAAGCCGGAACATCGAAGATTCACCCAGGACGACCTCCTTTGCCCCGTACTCGTAGAGCAATTCAATGATCGCCCTGACAAAGAGAGGGTCGCTCGAGGCTGGCGGTGGATCGCTCGTGTTAAAGTTGGGTTTGATTAGAATCTTGTCGCCCGGTTCAACGAGCCTCTGAAAACCGCCAATTGCCGTTACGGCTTGCTCGATGTCCTGTTTCGGCGCTTCATTGCACCGGATTTTGCTGACCAGAACCTGTCCTTCGTCTACAAACACGTTTGTACCTGTCAAAGCCATCTCCTGTTGAATAAGTGCGAACCTGTTGGTAGGGGACAAAGCCCACCGACCATCTTCCGGAAAGCCGACTACTTGTCAGGCTACCTTCAGGCTACAGCCCTGTTCACGCCTCGTCCCGCGAAAAGCACGGCGGGCCACGGGGCTAGGTCCAGCCCAGCCAGATCGCCACGAGCGCCAAGACGCCGATCACGGCGGCGATGATCAAACCAAACGGCAATGTCTTTTTGAGCACATCGCCCTCTTGACCAGCCAGTCCCGCCGTGCTACATCCGACAATGATCTTGGCTGGGGCCAGCATCGAGCCCAACGACCCGCCGGTGGTTTGGGCCGCCAGAATGATCGGAACGCTGATGGCCAACAGCCCAGCCGCTTGCTGTTGCAAGGGCGCAAAGACAACGTTGGAGTTGGTATTGCTGCCCGTCATGAACGCGCCCAGCAGACCGATAAAGGGAGCCACCAGGGGATAGAGGGGTCCGGCTACTTTGCTCAGCCCAGCAGCCAGGATATACGTCATACCACTGTTGTCCATGGCCACGGCCATGCCGACCATGGTGGCAATACCAATGGACGAAGGCACAGCACTCTTGACGGTACGCTGTACGATCCGGCGAGCTACCCCCGGCACAAAGAACCCGACAAGCTTGTAAAGGACAAAGGCCGCCAGCGACACATAAGCCAACAGTGCGCCAGCATGGCCAAAGACGCTAATACTGCGGCCATAGCCCGCTGCCGTCGTCCAACCGTACTCTGTTTGTACCTGGGGGAACCACAGTTGGATCTTGATGGCATTCAACGTTTCGTGCAACCACGGCCACAGTTCAGCAGCCGTTACGACCACGATCAGAACCAAGTAGGGCGCCAGGGCCAAGGGCAGCGACAGAGAGCGATGAGTTTCACCCTCTATCTGGATAGGGGGTGCCGCTTGATCGCGTTGGTAGCGCGGCATACGAGCCACCAAAGCGCCCACAGCTAGCCCTGCTAACCCCGCCCCAAACCCAGCCAAGTTCCACAGCCCACTGGTGGCCAGTAGCGCCTGGATGCCGGCCATCACAGCCCCCATGACCAGCAAGGCTGGCCAACCTTTGCGCAACGATTGCCAGCCCTGCAGCGTCCATGCCGCGGCAATTCCACAGCCAAAGCAAGCCACGCCCAAAAAGGCCGATGACCAGGGCGCCAACACTTCGCCAGCGAGTCCGGTAGCGGCCATCAGGGCCTGGAAGGAGGAGGCAATATCGCCAAAAGTGACGGACCAGGAATGGCCAATGGCCACCGCTGCCACAGCGATCACTGGTGTGAACCCCATGCCGATGAGGAGGGGAGCGACGACGGCGATCGGCACCCCAAATCCAGCCACTCCCTGCAAGAAAGCGCTGAATGCCCAGGCCAGAAGCAGCAGTTGCATCGTCGGCTCGGCAGTCAGCCGCGCAATCCCTTGCCCGATGACGGTGATAGCCCCGGCTTCGTCGACGACGCGGTACAACACCAAGGCCATCCAGATGATGTACAGCACGTAGAGGGTGAGCAACAGGCCGCGCAACTGGGAATACAACAGCACTTCCGGCCCGGCACCAAAGAACAGCCAGGCTACCAGCATGGCCACGAGCCAGCCGACCGGCCCAGCCTTCTTCCCTCCCCAACGAAGCCCCACCATCAGCACCAACACAACGGCGATAGGTGAGAAGGCCAGGAGCCAGGTGAACAGAGTCAGTGGTGGTGTCTGCATCGAATCAGCTCGACAATCATGGGCTCTGGGCTACAGCGGCAGCCAGGTGCCGATTCCTTTTTCTACTGCCCTCTGGTAGAGAAGGGGGGCGACGGCCATGTCATCCATAGCCAGGCCCAGATTGGCCGTCATGGTCCGTTCCTCTGGGCTCTCACGCCCTGGCAATCTGCCCACAGCTAGCTGTCCCAAGTCAGCATAGACAGGCGGGATATCCTGAAAGTATCCTACCTCCTGGTAGTGATACAGCTGCGGTTGGTCGTCGGTACAGAACTTGTCCGCCTCCCGTATGGCATCAGGGTGCCAGTAGGAGTCGAAATCGACCAGCGAGGCAAACGCTCCTGCGTCCAGCCAGCCTGCTTGGATAGTTCGATGCGGCTTCTTGAGGATCGGCCCGGCAGTCACCACCAAGTCGCAGCCCGATACCGCCTCACGCGGTGTATCGACGACGACTACCTCCAGATGAAACGTGGAGCTGACCTCTTCCGCGTACCGCTCGGCCGCCTGCCTGTCCACGTCGTAGGCCATCACCTTCTCCACAGGAAACAGCACATTGAGCGCTTCGAGGTTGCTTCGTCCCTGCACGCCGCAACCCAGAATACCTGCGGTGGATGCATCTGGTCGGGCCAGGTACTTGGCCGCGACGGCCGTCGCCGCCCCCGTGCGCATGGCCGTGATCCACACGCAATCCATCACCGCAACGGGCAATCCGGTTTCTACATCGTTCAGTATCAGCAATCCGGTGATATAGGGCAGCCCCCGTTTCGAGTTCTCGGGAAACCCGCTCACCCATTTTACACCAGCCGACTGGAGGGCGGGGATGTAGGCCGGCATAGCGTGGATAAAGTTGTCACCGCCACCCGGATGGACGCCTGGTTTGGGCGGCATCTCCACCCGTCCTTCTCCTTTCTCTTGGAAAGCACGCTCGAGAGACTCTAGGATCTCGGCCATGGTCAAGCCTACATCCGCTACGTCCGTCTGAGAGAGGTAAAGCAGTTGGTTGTCTGACATCTCATTTTCCTCCTATTCTTTTAGAGATTTTGCTTCACAGCGCTTGATCAAGCGCTTGTTCTAGGTCGGCGATGATATCCACCGCATCTTCGATCCCAACACTAAGTCTCACCAGACCATCACCAATACCAAGGGCTGCCCGCACGGCGGGCGCAACTTGGCGGTGAGAGGAATGGGTCGGGTATAGAGTCAGGCTGTAGACGTCGCCCAGTGTCGTGGCTGGCAGGACCAGGTTCAGCGCCTCCATAAAACGGAACACTTCCGTCTGTCCAGC